>VHBD01000139.1 GCA_016872125.1 Sphingomonadales bacterium | reverse complement strand
GTACCGACGATACCTGCCTCACGTATTTGGCTAGCCCCGGGACGCGCTGGGCCTACCACAACGCGCCGTATACGTTGTTGGATCCGGTATTGGAAAACGCCACGGGGCGAACCCTTAACCAATACCTGAATCAAAAAATCAAAGCCCCTACCGGAATGGACGGGCAATTTATTGTTTCGGGTTATAACCGGGTTTTGTTCAGTACAGCCCTTAGTATGGCCCGCTTTGGGCTTTTGATGTTGAACCGAGGGGTATGGAATGGGGTACCGGTACTTAACGATACGGCCTACTTTGGGCAAATGACCCGCAGTTCCCAGAACCTCAATCAGGGCTACGGTTACCTCTGGTGGCTGAACGGTACCCCAAGCTATATGGTACCACGTTTTCGTACCGTGTTTTCCGGGCCCATGTTTCCACCGGCACCGATGGATGTGGTCGCCGCGTTGGGGTCGGAGGGCCAATTTATCAATGTTATCCCGTCCACCAACATGGTTTGGATTCGGATGGGCGAAACGCCCCCTTCGGTTCCTTTGGATTATATGTTCAATAACATGATTTGGAATGCCATCAACCAATTGAATTGCAACGCTTCTCCGCCAATGACCCTCAACGGGAACCTTCAATACGCCAACACCGCCGGCTCTGCCCTGGCCTACTGCCCTTTGGAACTGGTGGACAGCAACGGATCGGTGGTGGATCGAGATAGCAGCCGCATGAATGGAAGTTTTTCGTTCAACGCCATTCAAGGAAGGCGTTACCGAATTCGGGCCCTTCCGAACTTGGTCCCCGGAGGAATTAACGCCACCGATGCCTTGAGGGTAGTCCAATCCTTCTCGGGCTCAACGGCTTTGACCGGCCTACAGACCATGGCGGCTGATGTCAACCGCAGCAGCACGGTGACCTCCTCCGATGCCTTGAACATCGCCCGTTGGTCTGCACAACTATTAAACTCCTTCCCAGCAGGACCCTGGACCCAAGACAGCACCCTTGTCGTCGCGGATACCGCGGCAGGACCTGCTGTACACCGGGTTCTGAGCACCGGCGATGTCAACGGTTCGTTTGTGCCACCACCACCTTCGCCTTGTCCAACCGCCTCCGTGACCGATATCGCCGGGAATCTGTACCCCACGTTGGCCATCCAAAACCAATGTTGGATGGGAAGCAACCTGCGTACCAACCGCTTTGCCAGCGGTGATTTGATTCCATTTCCCTTGACCACGAACGGCTGGTCCACCACCACGACCACCCCAGCACACGCCCTCTATAACAACGATCCAGCGAATGATAGCCTCTATGGTCGAATGTACAATTGGTTTGCCGCATCGGATACCCGGGGTATCTGCCCTGGCGGGTGGCACCTGCCTTCGGATGCCGAATGGACCACCTTGACCACGGCTTTGGGAGGAACAGGGGTAGCAGGACATGCCATCAAATCCACCACCGGTTGGGCATCCTCGGGTAACGGCAGCAACAGTTCCGGGTTCAACGGGTTACCCGCCGGATTCCGACGCGAAACCGGAGTTTTCGAAGGCCTAGGCAGCCATGCTTACTGGTGGTCCTCCACCGGCCTAAGCCTAACCCCCTCCAACGCCTATTTTCGACGAGCCTCCTTCAACGCTTCGACCCTTTTTAGCGACAACTACCTCAAACGCTTGGGCCTTTCTATCCGTTGTTTGCGGGACTAACCTTGAGTGATTCAAAAGTATTGGCGAGGTAGAGCATCACCACGCCAAAGGCCACACCTGCCAAGATAAACAATTGGACCATACCTCCTTCGGCCGAAAAAGAAAGCTTGAGCATGATGGTGGAAATCACAAAACTGCTGTTACGGATAATGGTAGGGAATTCTTCGGTGTACAGCAAAGAGAAAAGTAAAATAAACACATCGCTGAGGATCAAAACCGTAAAGAAATGATCAAAAAATACGGTGTTAGGATCAACGATCGGCATTAAATGGATGGAATCCAGCTGAAGCGATCGAGAATCAGATACCCATTGTATCAAACTTTGGGTTGATAAAACCGCAAAAACACCCAAAAGCAGGAGGGACAAAACCTTCTTGGCCCGAATAAATCGGCGTAAGGGATCGCCTAATCCACTTTCATCCAGCGTTTCAAGCGCTTTCCCGCTTTGAATCCCGCTAATTCGGTAAAAAAGATAAATCAACGCAAAAACCAAAACAACAGCTCCCAAATCCCTGGCCAATTCCACGTTGTTTACCGAAGCAATGGATCCTGCATGCAAATCCAAATGGGTCATATCCTTGAAGACTCCCCGAATAAGGATCAAGGCAATAATTTCGTACTGCTTACCGATATAGAACGTGGTGGATTGACGAAGGTAAAAAATCAGCAGATACGACTCAAAGAACAGCAGAATCGAGAAGGGGGTGTAGATGGCGTTAATGGGATGTGCCAAAAAATTGGAACTAATTGCAGCAGGAAAAACTGATTTGAGCCCAATCAATCCCAGGTGAATCAAAAAACCGGATATCGCGGCGTAAAGCGTATAACGGCCAATCCGGGCCCGAAAAGCGGGCTCAAAAGGCAAATTCCAGGCTGTATTCATCTAAAATTCAGAAAATCAATGCTTTATTAACATACCAGGCCCTCGAATGTTTGAGGAAGGGCTCAAAGAAACCTAGCCCGCGCCCTCGATTCGCAGCGTTTCCAAAACGAAGAGAAGGACGGATAATAGCCATCCACCTCCGGAAACAACCAATCTCGGGGGTGGGAATGACCCCGGTAATGGGCGGTGATGGGGTGTTCTCTGTAGTGCAAGCGATGAGGGTCTATACCACCAAACACGGTGTCAAAAGAAGCAGAAACCCAGAGAATATCCGGGATTTGGTCCGCCAAAGCCTTAACCCAGGCCATGACCTGCGGAGACACAGGGGTTCGTTGTTGATATTCGGGTTCCCATAACAATATACGAATTGGAGGCACGTCCGTTACCACCGGCGACCATTGGGCATCCAAATGGTAAAAATTATATAGAAAAACCGATCGCTGAGGGTTCTCCATGAACAATGCTTGCAAGGTGGCAACATCGGTCCCCATACCTTCGGGTAAAGAGCAAGGAAGATTCGGCTCCAGGGTTTCTTGCAAGACCAAAGGAACTTCAAGGTTCCCCAAAACATCGTAACCTACATCGAGAAACGTTCCCTTTTGGTTGGAATACGCATATTTATTGATGTTGTCCTGGTTGGCAAAGTATTTGCGCGTGCTGAAGGCTCCGGCCACCCATTGCCAGCTCAAGGCATTGCTCGCCCAATCCGCATCCAACAAATGATAGAACATCCATCGGGCCGCTTGTAACCAGTGCGATCCTCCAACATTGCAAGCAAGAGCCGCCGTGTACATCCGAAGATGGTTGTGCATATAACCGGTCCTGTACAATTCCTTCACCCCGGCATCAAGGGCCTCAATACCCGTTTCTGCCCTCACCAAAGCCGCGGGCACCCGAAAATGACGAACCCCAACCTGAGGGTAACGCAGGTCCTGGTCAAGGGCATCCCCCTGATGTTTCCAGACCAGCTGAAAATAATCCCGCCAAGCCAATTCTTTGACCAATGACTCGCAGTCCTCCCACGAAAATCCACGTTCGACCAACGAATCAGCCACCAAGCTGGTGCTCAGCACCCCCCGGGATAGGTAAGGGGACAAATGGGTCACCGCTCCATCCACATAATTACGGGTTCGACCATAGGCCACTGGATCGATCCTACCTACTTGGGCCAGAGCCTCATCCAAGCGGGGCGAGATCACGACCGTTTCGAAATTTTGTTTCCCGAAATACTGCGCTGGCGACTGCATCGAAATCGTTCGATTGCCTCGGCTCGTTTGTAAAGGTGTTTGTGGCTGACCTTTTGATGAACCCTCTCCCGCCAAAGCCTAAAGCTGGAAGGTCGTAGCTCACGACGCATCAACACCACCACATCAGCTTCGGCGAGTCCGAATTGAATAAAAATCGCCTCAAAAGGGGTTCGATCTTCCCATGCCATTTCAATGATTCGGTCCACCTGAGCTAAACTTAACATCCTAAGACCAACAACAAAACCAAGTTCGCTTGGTTTGGTCCTTGCTTATAGAAGTTTACGAATCTC
>VHBD01000138.1 GCA_016872125.1 Sphingomonadales bacterium | reverse complement strand
ACGCCTTCACTGGGACAGAGCCGTTCATTTGGCGGATCCATTGGGGTGGTGTTGGCAAAGCGATCAGGGCAAAGAAATACCCGTTGAGGGAGACTTCTTCACGGGAACCCAGGAAATTTCGCTACGGGTTGATTTTGCAAACAATGATTTTGCGCCAGAAAAATGGGTATTACGCATCGACAGCGGGGCCTTTGAGGACGGCTACGGTCGCCATAATAAATCTTTTCTTGGGAAACTCCAAGAAACAGAACGCTTAGCCACTGTGATTTTGCGAGCCGATTCGTTGTTGGCCGAATGGAAGAACGAAGAGTATCGCGTGTTGAGCTTGTGGGCAAGCAGCGGCCGCTGGGTGGCTAGCCAAACTTTCCGAAATCTTGAGGAGGCAGCATCGCCATGGATTGTGGATGGGCTGCTCCCGGGCAAGTACAAAATTTCGCTTTTGGAGGATCGTAACCGCAACGGAAGGTGGGATGCGGCATGGTTCAAGGCCCTCCGACAGCCGGAGAAAATCAAGTGGCTTTCGCGAGATTTGGAGCTCAAACCCGGTTGGACCACCGAACTTCGTTGGCGCTAATGACCAAGACTGATATCCGAAGCCTTCGCTTGGAGGAGTTAACCCAAAGGCTGGCCGAATGGGGCGAACCCGCCTACCGGGCCAGGCAGATCTACGAGTGGTTGTGGAACAAAGGGGCAACCCAAATCGGTGATATGACCAATTTGTCCTTGGCCTTGAGAAACCGATTGGATGAACATTTTGAAATCCGAAACCTCAAGGTACAGCAATCGCAATTCAGCAAGGACGGCACGATCAAAAACGCCCTAACCCTGCACGATGGTTTGGTAGTGGAGTCGGTGATGATTCCAACACCCACCCGCATCACGGCTTGTGTATCGTCCCAAGTTGGGTGCAGCCTGGGCTGTGCCTTTTGTGCAACAGCCCGAATGAAAAGAATGCGCAATTTGAATCCCGATGAGATTTACGATCAGGTGGTTGCCATTCAGAAGCAGGCCCAGGAAACCTTGGGCAGGCCTTTGACTAATATTGTGTTTATGGGCATGGGGGAACCCTTGTTGAATTACCGTAACACCCTAGAGGCCATTGAGAAAATAACTTCCTCCAGCGGTTTGGGACTTTCGCCACGCCGTATTACCGTGAGTACGGCCGGTGTTACCAAAATGATTCGTCAAATGGCCGACGAAAAGGTAAGGTTCAAATTAGCCCTATCCCTGCATTCGGCCATTGATGCCAAAAGGAGCCGCTTGATGCCGATTAACGAAACCAACCGTTTGGAGGATTTGGAATCGGCCCTTGCTTATTGGTACCAACAAACCAAAAGCCGAGTAACCCTGGAATACGTGGTCTGGGAGGGGGTTAACGACGAGATGGACGATGTGCAGGCCTTGGTTCGCTTTGCGCGCCGTTTTCCCAGCAAAGTCAATTTGATTGAATACAATAGCGTAGGCGACGATAGCCTAAGGCAAGCCCACCCATCGGCCATTGCCGCCTATACCGAGGCTTTGGAGGCGGCGGGCATTACCTGCAGCTTTCGGCGTAGCCGTGGAAGGGATATTGACGCTGCCTGCGGTCAATTGGCCAACAAAGGCGAATCCTCGGCTCAAAAGGCCTTTTAGGCTTTATCGCGATAGGAATTTAGGCTTAGTCGCGATAGGAATAGATAGGGCGGAAATCGATTTAGGGAAGCGTTATGGTACGTACTCCGTTGGATGTGGTGATGGTGGCTTGATCATCACAAGCACCGTTACCAAAATCCAGGGCCCTGCTTGTCTGATTGTTGCGAGAAAATTGGATAGACCCGGAAACCAACCAGCGACAAGAGCCTTCTTTGCGCAAAGGCGTCAAAATGCTATGATTGAAGGTTATACCATTTGGACCCGAACCGCTTCCGTTACCGGTGATGAGGTACACGTCATCCATCAGGGTCACGGTGCTGTCCCCCGCTATTTTTTCACGAACACGTAGCCCTTGCCGGGTCCAAGCGCCGTTACGGTTAGGGTGGGTTATTGATAAATTAAATTGGGTGGTTCTCAAAGGATTGCCTTGGGTAGAGGTGCCGAAAACCAGGTTTCGGTTCCCAGAAATCCAGCGGTCGTTCACAAAATAATTACTGAACGACATGCTGGCCGTACTCCCCGCTACGCCACGGGTCCCGGTGTATTCGATAATCACCACACCTCTACGATAGCGTCCGTCCCGGCAAAGGCAATTCACCGGGCCATAATTGATGGTGATCCTCCGAGGATTGGAAACGGTATCTCTGGTGATGTTTGCACAACGACTGGCGCTAAGCATTTCAGAGGCATCACCCAAGGAAACCCGTTGGTCCATACTCACTTCGGCCCCATCTTCCTCAAATTGAGTGATTTGTTCGTTTTCGGAATCCGTGCTAAGGAACTGCTCCATCAAGGATTCGGGGCTCTGATCGTCTTTGCGACACGAAGAAAGAAAACCCAAGAGGAGAATTCCACCAAGAACCATCTTGTGTTGCAGTTGCAGGGATCGACGAATCAGGTCAGCGTTGGGCATCATGTTTGGGTATTGGCCGATGAAGAGAAAATTTTTCATGGAGAGGAGAATTTTTTAGGTTGGAACGAGCGCGATCGCAATTCAGACCATGTTCAACCCGCTAGGTTTAAAGGGTTTGCAATTTTAAGAGGATGACCCCTTGGCTTTGGTTGCCGTCCCACGAGGAATAGGAGAGCCATGAGGGTCCATATCGGGAAAGCCCAGGCGCTGGTCAATCTGATCCAAAAAGGCTTGGGGCAGGTAATGTTCGTCTTTTTCGGCCAGCCAATGCAATTGATGGGGCTCAAAGCCTTGTTTTTGGGCCAAATAACTTTCCCAAAGCCGATGGGCACGAACCAATTGCATCGCTTTGGTATGGCCCTTTGCGGTCAGCGCGTAAAAGCCCTGGTTCTTAGGCAATTTCTGTACCCAACCCAGCAAACGGCAACATAAAACCGCCGCACTGTACGTGAACCCCGACCAACGCAAAGATTCGAGAACTTGGTCCTTCGATATTTCAGGTTTTCTGAAGAGGAGTTTTACCAAATCTTCGGCCCAATGACGAACTAACCTGAGATAACGCCGCAAGAGACGTGGCCAAATTCCTCGCAACGGATGCCCCAGGAGGACCAGCACATAAAGCGCTGTGGCCGAAAGGGTAATTGCAGGACCGGGCGCTGTATCCCAATAGACGGAGGCCATCATCCCCACCGCTGCTGTAAAAGCCCCAAGGAACATCGACCAGCGTAGGACATTGCGAAGCTTATTGCTGATAATGAGCGCGGTAGAGGCCGGAATGATCAGCATGGATACGACCAAAATGACCCCTACCGTTTGCAACGAAGCCACCACGGTGAGGCTGAGCATCCAGATACTGAAATAATGCAACGCCTTGGTGGGAATGCCCATGGTTTGCGCCACATCGGCCTGAAAAGCAGCCGCAAAAAAATAAGGCAACAAAACCGCAACACAGACCACATCAAAAACAAGCACCATCCCCACCAAAAGAAGGTCGTCCCGCCCTATCCCTAACACATTGCCGAACAAAAAATCTTTCATGTCCAAATGCACGCCTTCGCGCCGAGATAAAGCGGAAATCCCCATGACGCCCAACGCAAACATTGCCGAAAAAACAATACCAATCGCGGCATCGTTGCGCGCCCCTCCTTTGCCTTGCAACCAGGCGATAAGGATGGCCGCCAGGAGGCCGGCGCCCACCGACCCTAAGAAAAAGGCCATTAAGCTGTGCCCTGCCACCATAAACCCCACGACCACTCCCGGTAGAATCGCATGCGATAATGCGTCCCCAATCAACGCCATATTTCGAAGCACCATGAAACAACCCAGCAGGGCACAAGCTGCACCCGCCATCATGGCCGCTATCAAAGCCCTTTGAAAATAAGGTTGTTGAATAAAATCGAACAATGTCCAAGCGGTATCCATGCTTTCTATATCAGGTTCGGAGATCAGGTTCGGTTACGGAATTGAGCCGCGTCAGCATATGCGGGGTCAACCCCCGAAAATACCTTGAGCAAAGTGGATTCATTAAGGACCTCTTGAGGGGCACCCTCCGCAATCAAGCGCTG
>VHBD01000137.1 GCA_016872125.1 Sphingomonadales bacterium | reverse complement strand
GCATGTCAACAATGCCGTTTACTTGAGTTATTTCGAACAGGCACGGATCGATTATTTCCGAACTCTGGGTTGTTGGGACTGGGATAAGGTCGGTATGCTCCTGGCCAGAACCGAGGTGGACTACCTGCGTCCATTACTGATACGCGACCGGGCATGGATCCTCACCAGGACAGTGAAACTCGGAACCAAGAGCTTTGAAATGGAATACCTTATCGTACGTGAAGCCCCAGACTGGTCCGCGGACCTTCGTCCCAGTCCACGAAATTCGACCAACCACATTCCAGCGGATTTGATGGCACAAGGCCCTCTACAAAGCATTACCAAGGCCAAATCGGTGTTGGTGGCCTACGATTTTAAAAAAAAATGCACGGTTCCTGTTCCCGAGGCTTACCGCTTGGCCCTGCAGCCTTAGTTCCTCGTTAAGGCTTCAGCCAATTGCTCCAAGGCAATAGCCGCCAACAATCCTGCTCCGGTAGCCATCGCGTCTTCCTCGATATCGAAGGTGGGCGTATGGACGGAAGAAACGATCCCTTTGGCTTCGTTTCGGGTCCCTAACCGGTAAAAGGAAGCGGGTATTTCCTGAGCATACCAAGCAAAATCTTCCGCCGCCATCCACAAGTCCAAATCAACCACGTTCTCAGATCCGAGGTATTGTTCCGCGGTACGACGGGCAAGGGATGTAGGTCGCGGGTGGTTGTATAACATTGGATAGCCTTTGTCGATTTCCACCAAACAGGTAGCGCCCATCGCCGATGCAGTCCCTTCGGCGATCTCTCGGATGAAACGGTGCGCTTGTTCCCTCCATCCTTCGTCCAAGGTGCGAAACGTGCCGCGTAATTTTACTTCGTTAGGCAAAACATTGTAAGCCCCTTCTCCAATGATGTGTCCAAAGGACAAAACCGAGGGCAGGGTGGGGTTTGCCCTTCGGGAAACCACTTGCTGCAGGGCGACCACCACATGGGAAGCAGTTAATACCGAATCGGTGTTCAGATGCGGCATGGCCGCGTGTCCCCCTTTGCCACGAATGGTCAATCGTATTTCATCGGCCGAGGCCATGTATTGCCCCGATCGAAAACCTACTTTCCCGCTGTCCAACAAAGGCATCACATGCTGACCATAAATCGAAACTGGGACAGGATCCTGCAAGGCGCCATCTCTGATCATCAAACTCGCACCTCCGGGCAATCGCTCTTCGGCGGGCTGAAACAATAGCCTCACATTTCCCCGGAACTCACCAGTCCTGGATCGTAACAATGCCGCTGCACCCAGAAGGGATGCGGTATGCACATCATGACCACAGGCATGCATCACCCCAGCAACCTTGGATGCATACGGAACATTGTTTGCCTCTTGTATGGGGAGCGCATCCATATCGGCACGCAAGGCGACGGTAGGCCCTGTACCAACACCGGCAATATTCGCCAAGACGCCATAACCACCTACCCCTTCCCTGTACGGTATATCCAGGTCTTGAAGGCGCCTCATCACAAATTGTGAGGTTTCGCGCTCCTCAAAGGACAATTCCGGATGCTGGTGCAGATGCCTTCGATCCGAAATCAAGGCCGCCTGCATTGTTTCGGCATCACGCCGAAGGGCTTCAATCTTCGAAGCCATCCTGGTTCAAGGTTGGAACGCCTTCCTCGAAGGCTTTGGGATACAACAGAACTTTGTCAGGCACCACAAAGGCAGCAGGGTATTTGCTTTTGAGCATCTGCAAGTAGGCTTGCGCCTCGGCTTTGTCTCGAAAATCGCCTATTCGAACCCTAAAATCCGGTTGACGGAAACCCATGTAAACCCCTAATTTGGAATATTGCTGAACCATAAAGTCGCGAATCTCTTTGGCCTTAGCCCTGGACGGGCCTTGATACACCTGCACACGGAACCCTGGAATTTTTTCTTGTTCAGGGGCTACCCTAGCACCGGAGTCCGAAACCAGACAGGTCAAGTCCTGACCAAGAGGCAAAGTACAAGCCTTAACCGTCCCTGTATATTTCAGTAACAAGAACAGCAACAGGACAGGGCCGCCGAGGGCGCCCCTAGAAAGAAAACGTGCGGAAATTCGATTTTTCATGACCTGGTTTGAGATTGGAATGCTGACTCTAAATTACTTAGAAAGGAATTCATTCTTTCATGCTTAGTCTTCGGCGTCTTTGCCGTGGCAAGATTTGAATTTCCGACCGCTACCACAGGGACAAGGATCGTTGCGCCCTATTTTGGGCCCAACACGTACGGGGCTTCCCGTAGGCGCAGGGTTCTGCATAGCCGTGGAATTGGTGGCAACACGGTAATCGGCTTTGCTAGCCGTGGTGGACTGATTCGACCCCGAAGGCGTCACCAAGGCTTTACGAGGCGCAGGATTCGAAGGCACACCTTCCTCATTCCCCTGTATTCTGGCCTGGAAAAGCATGGAGATTAATTCCTGATAAATTTCGGATAACATCTTTTTAAACATCCCGAAAGACTCCATTTTGTATATGACCAAAGGATCTTTCTGCTCGTACACTGCGTTTTGAACCGATTGCTTGAGATCGTCCATATCCCTCAAATGGTTTTTCCAGGCTTCATCCGTTAGAAACAAGGTCAAGACTTTTTCCAATTCCGTGATGAGAACACGGCCGGAGCTTTCTTTGAGCGAGCTTAATTGTACACCCAACTGCACAGATCTTCCTGCAAAGGCCACCGGAATACCTATGCCTTCTTGAAGCTTGTCCGGTTGTTGCAACAATTCACTAAGATGTTGCATAACAATTTGCACCATAGCATTTTGACGACGATTAAGCTCGACCAAAACCTGTTGATAAATTTTCTCGAATAAAGCAGTGGTTTTGAGGCTTTCGAACTCTTCGGCTTGCAGATCCCACTGGATGCCAAAGGTCTTGAGGCCATCCAACATGAAATTCTCGTAATCTGAGGAATCTTTGTACTGTTCCACCATCTCCTCCACCAAATCGGCCAAGGCATTGAGCACATCGCGATGCACCCGTTCGCCGTAAAGCGCATTGCGACGACGGCTGTACACGATTTCGCGTTGGGCATTCATCACATCATCGTACTCCAACAATCGTTTGCGCACCCCGAAATTGTTCTCCTCTACCTTTTTCTGAGCGCGTTCAATGGATTTGGTGATCATGGAATGCTGAATGACCTCTCCTTCTTTGTAACCGAAGCGATCCATGATGTTCGAAATGCGCTCGGAGCCGAACAATCGCATCAAATCGTCTTCCAACGACACAAAAAAGATGGAGGAACCCGGATCTCCTTGACGACCTGAGCGGCCCCGCAGCTGACGGTCCACGCGGCGTGATTCATGCCGCTCCGTTCCGATGATGGCCAAACCGCCTGCATCCTTAACGCCATCGCCTAATTTGATATCCGTTCCGCGGCCGGCCATGTTGGTGGCGATCGTTACGGTCCCTGCTCGACCCGCTTCCGCTACAATTTCGGCTTCGCGTTGATGCTGTTTGGCATTAAGGACATTGTGTTTGATCTTGCGAAGGGTCATCATCCGGCTCAAGAGCTCGGAGGTTTCCACCGAGGTCGTACCGACCAAGACAGGGCGACCTGCTTCCACCAAGGCGGCCACTTGGTCGATGATCGCCGCGTACTTTTCGCGCTTGGTTTTGTAAACCAAATCTTCTTCATCCTTGCGCACGATGGGTCGATGGGTAGGAATGACCACTACATCCAATTTGTAAATTTCCCATAACTCGCCAGCCTCGGTTTCGGCCGTACCCGTCATCCCTGCCAATTTGTGGTACATCCTGAAGAAGTTTTGCAGAGTAATGGTGGCAAAAGTCTGGGTTGCTGCTTCAACCTTCACATTTTCTTTGGCTTCAATAGCCTGATGTAAACCATCGGAGTATCGACGTCCGTCCAAAACGCGGCCGGTTTGTTCATCCACAATTTTGACCTTGTTCTGATCAACGATATACTCAATATCCTTTTCAAAAAGGCAGTAGGCCTTAAGCAGTTGGTTGATGGTGTGAATTCTCTCCGATTTGATTTGAAAATCCTGCATCAGCTTGGTCTTCTCTTCGGCCTTCCGGGCAGGGTCTGCGGATGATTTTTCGATTTCAGCAATTTCGGCCCCGACATCCGGTAGGACGAAGAA
>VHBD01000136.1 GCA_016872125.1 Sphingomonadales bacterium | reverse complement strand
AGGCTGTTGAGGCTTACCCTTGAAACTGAAATGCCGGGTTGGCTAGGCTTGTCGTCCCATGTTCAGGAGGATAGAGCCTTCCTGAATAGTCTTTTGACCAAGAGGAGCAACGAGGGTAGGCTCCAGACGGTACCAAGCAGTTCCGAGGATTGGTCAAAATTTTATAAAAAATGACAATTTTAGATTTTTGATGCTTTATCTTCGGAATAGTATTGTATAACCCATTCATTTAAGGTCATCGCTCCAAGGTTTATTGCGCACGAGATCCATTCCCTGTAGGTTTTTTTATTGTTGATTATTCGAATTTTTTACCATGTCGGAGCGCAAGAGGGGATCAAGGAATAAAGAGTCATTTGCAAGCAAGGCACGGGTTGCTGTGGTGGGTGGGGGAATAGCAGGTATGGCCGCTGCAGCTCGATTGGCCAATGCAGGATGCAAAGTGGTGCTTTTTGAGGCCAATGCCGAGTTGGGCGGAAAGCTTAGTGAGCGGAGGAGCGATGGATTTCGCTTTGATTGCGGTCCCTCGCTTTTCACTTTGCCCCAAACCTTGGAGGCTTTGTTCGAGGACTGTGGCAAGGAGCTTTCCAATTATATGCAGTATGATCGGCTGGACCTCCTGACGAGGTACCATTACGCGCACAATGCTTGGGTTGATGCTTGGGTTGATCAAGAAAAATTTAGCCAAGAACTTTACGATAAGTTTAACGAAGATCCTTCCAAAGTCTTGCGTTACCTCAGGCGGGTCAAGTGGTTGTATGAATTGACGGCCCCTGTTTTCTTGGAGAGGTCCATACACCGCCGTTCTGAACTTTGGACTTTTGCAAACCTCATCAAGGTGATGGCCTTGCCTTTTATTGGGGCTTTCCAAAGTTTGTATCGTTTTAACAAAAGTCATTTTGATAAGGAGCGGACTGCCCAAATGTTCTCCCGTGTAGCAACCTACAACGGTTCCAATCCCTACCAAGCACCAGGTACCTTGGCCTTGATCAATCATGTAGAATACGGCATAGGGGCCTATTATCCGCAAGGGGGCATGATCGCGATCCGGGACGCCTTGGCAGCGCTTCTCCATGACTTGGGTGTGGAACTTCGTTTAAATACCAAGGTGGATAAATTTCATGTTTTTCAAAACAGGATCCTCGGGATTAAAGTCAAGGATGAGAAAATTGCTTTTGACCGGGTGGTGTCGGCATTGGATATTGCGTATGCCAAAGAATATCTATTTTCCAGGGATTTGATGGAACCCAAAATGCGGGTTAAGAGTTTGGGGATGTCCGCAATGGTTTTTCAATGGGGGATCAAGGGGAATTTCCCGCAATTGGATTTGCACAATGTTTTCTTTTCCAAGAAGTACCGCAAGGAATTTGATTGCATGACCCGCAAGCAACCTTACCACGATCTTACCCTGTATGTGTACGTGAGTTCCAAGCGGAAGTTCGATGATGCCCCCCCTGGTCATGAAAACTGGTTCGTGATGGTGAATGTGCCTTGCGATCAAAAGCAGGATTGGGATAAAATTCGCGATTTCACTCGCAAGTCTATTTTGCAACGCCTTTCTTCGGATTTGGGTTGTGATGTTGAATCGTTGATTGTGAACGAAAATATCATGACTCCACTGCATTTCGAAAAAGCAACCCGAACCTATGCGGGGGCCTTGTATGGGCAGCATTCGAATTCAGTTTTTTCGGCGTTTCGCCGTTACCCCAACAAACACCCCCGTATTCACGGCCTTTATTTCTGTGGGGGTTCTGTGCATCCCGGGGGAGGTATTCCCATTTGTTTGCATTCAGCCAACATTAGTACACGATGGTTGTTGGATGGTCTTCGCGAATCCCGTAAACGGTCGCGCAGGAGTTCCAAGCGCAGCTCCAGGAATGGAGAATAAGACAGGCTTACGGGTCTTGGAATGGGGTAAGTCCATTCCGGTGTTTTGGTGGATATGGCCACTGGTCTTTGTGGCAGGGGGCTTAGGCGGACTTTTTCAGACTACCCGTGATTTTTTTGTGGGTTTTACTTTTCCGGTGTTATTGACAGGCGCCTTGTGGGTTCTGTGGTCATCACGCAAGCAGGCCAGCCCTCGTGCTTGGGCCGCGTTGGTAATTTGTTATATGATAGGATTTACCAGCGAATGGCTGGGCGTAGCCACGGGTCAAATTTTTGGACCCTACGGGTACGGCAACTTGCTTGGCCCCAAACTCATGGGGGTTCCGCCTTTGATAGGCCTTAATTGGGTGATCTTGGTTTGGGCCGCATACTCGGTGTGGCCATCGACTGCCCATGCGTGGTTAGCCGCATTGGGGGTGGTGTTCATGGACATGATCCTGGAGCCCGGGGCTACCGCCTTGGGGTTTTGGAACTGGCAGCACCGTCCTGTTTTGGGCCAACCATGGTCCACGCTTTTGGTTGCCCCACTTCGAAATTATGCCGCTTGGGGAATCTTGGCCTGGGTGATGATTCGGGTTTTGGGAAGGAAATCATCGGGAGTACCTGTTGTTATGCCCTCTAGAACCGCCATTTTTTATACAACCTGTATGCTGCTGTATTTTGGTATCTTGCTGTTGGGTAAATTTATTGGCGCTTTCCTTTAATTTCTTTGAATTAGCCCTTCCTTTTTATTGCCCTTGGAAACTAGGAGGGCGCTTGTTCACAAAGGCTTCCATGCCTTCCTTTTGGTCTTGGGTCGCAAAGAGCAGATAGAAATTTTTGCGTTCAAATTCCAGACCTTCACTAAGGCCAAAGTCTTGGGCTTTGAGGACCGCCTCTTTGGCAAGGCGAACGGCAAGCGGCGCTTTTTCGGCGATCTCGGCAGCCAATTTAAGGGCTTCCTCCAAGTAGATTTCCACGGGGACTACCTTGTTGACCAAGCCAAGTTCGTAGGCCCTTCCTGCCCCGATGGGTTTACCCGTGAGGACCATTTCCATGGCCGCGACTTTACCAATTTGCCGAGTTAAACGTTGGGTGCCTCCAGCACCGGGCATGATGCCCAACATGATTTCAGGCTGCCCAATGCGGGTACTTTCGGAAGCGATGACCATATCGCAATGCATCACCAGCTCGTGGCCCCCTCCCAAAACAAACCCCGAAACAGCGGCAATCAAAGGCTTTTTGAGGCGACGAATCTGTTCCCATGTACTGAACTGATCGATGCGTAGCATGTCAATGGCCGATTTGTCGCTCATCTGGTGGATATCGGCTCCGGCGGCAAAGGCTTTGTCATTGCCCGTGAGGACCATGACTCGAACCGTGGGGTCTTGGTCAAGGGCCTGCAAAGCGTCCCGCAATTCGGCCATGAGTTCCAAATTAAGAGCATTAAGCTCCTTGGGCCGGTTAAGCCGCAACAGCGCCACCCCGGGCCGCACTTGATTTTCAACCAGAATAAAGTGATTTTTCATACTCAAAATTAGGAGGATTGCACGAAGGTTAGCCTATTAGCGGACACGCGGGTTAGTTTTGTAAGCATTAACCCCATTACCGTATGACTAGCAAATTATTACGACCAAGCATCCTCCTTACCGCGTTCCTTTCTTTTTGGAGCATCCATACCTGGGCTCAATTGGTCCTGCCTCAGCCTTCGCCACGGTGTGGAAGCAAGCTCGTCATGGGGGTAACCGATTTGGAAGTAGACTTTGGATCACCGGCAGTAAATGGCCGTGTAATTTGGGGGGGGCTGGTGCCCTACGATGAAATTTGGCGAAGCGGGGCTAACGCCGCAACCTGGCTTTCATTCAGCACGGAGGTAAGCTTCGGCGGACAAACCGTGAAGGCGGGCAAATACGCCTTGTACATGATTCCCAGAGCCGGCAAAGCCTGGACGGTCGCCTTGAATTCGAACGAAGGCCAATGGGGTTCCACCTCTTTTAAAGAAAACCTCGATATCGTTCGTGTTGAGGTTTCCCCTTCCAAAGCGGCTTCCTTCAGGGAACGTCTTGCCTTTGATTTGGAATTTATCAATGCTTCATCTGCCAATCTTCGTTTGCATTGGGAAAACATGCAGTTGATGATTCCCATCAGTGCCGATTCCAAAACCCTGGGAATGAACAACGTGCGTAAATTTTTCGCCGATCGCCCCGGTGATTGGTACCCCTGCGCCAATGCGGCCATCTTTGCCTTGGAGCAAGGGAACGATCAGGCCTATGCCTTGGACTTAGCACTCAAAGCTG
>VHBD01000135.1 GCA_016872125.1 Sphingomonadales bacterium | reverse complement strand
TTTCGACGGGGGATGACCGTAGGCCTGGCCTTCTTGATCCTCCTACCTTGGTTGCTCATTCAAACCAACAGCGTGAACCGTTCACGCGTTAGCGAAATGGTGGACCTTCAAGCCGACCATACCTCCAACCGTTGGGGAGGTCGATCCCTTCGTGTAGCCAAGTGGAAGAATACCCTAGAATGTTACGCCGAGAACCCCATCCTTGGAACCGGCGCAGGCGACTTCCAAACCGAATTGAATAAAGTCTATCGACGAAATGGTTTGGAAACCGGTTACATCAACCAATTCAACAGCCATAACCAGTACCTGCAAACCTTGGCTACGCTGGGGCCCTTGGGATTCTTCCTGCTCCTGTTGGGTTTGCTATACGGCCTGTGGTGTTCGTGGAACAATCAAAAGTGGGAAGCGCTCATGGTCTTCGTGATTATCCTGTCGTCCATGCTGACCGAAAGCATGCTCGAAAGGCAGAAAGGCCTGTACATCGTGGGTTTGCTTGGGAATGGGTATTTTTGGGGCATGCTGCACCGCAGCGGATCCGCCCCCCAAGTCAAGACCCAAGAAAACACCCTTGACCACACCCGAAACAACACCCAAGACCCCAGGAACCATGTTGCTTAGAAGCCGTCATACCGTCCCACTGGCTTGGGTTGACTTGTTCCTAATCACCGTGGCCTACAGCTTGGGGTATTACCTCCGTTTCAAGGAATGGCAGAACCTGGTTAGCTTGGATTTCCTGGCCTTCGGTGGGTTACTTTGGTTGTTATGGATATCCTGCGCTTTGGTGGTTGGACTTTATTCCATCGCCCCTTCTTCGGATCCATTCAGGAGACTGTGGCTTTGGTTTCGCTGTTTCGCGCTTTTTGCGGTGGCAACCTATGCCTTCAACGGACTGATCAAGGTCTATTATTCCCGCATCCTGATTACCTTGATGCTGGCCGTCACCGCTAATTTGCATGTGTTATGGCATTGGCTATTCCCGTATATTCTGCGCAGGCTCCGTCCCCAGCAGCATTCAGGAGCCAAAGCAGTTTTGATCGGCAACGATCTCCCCAGCGAGTTTACGGTCATACAGCACAAATCTATCGTAACGCTTCCCGAAATTTTGGGGTATTTCGGAAATCCCCAAAGCACGACGTTTGCGTGTTTGGGTTCCGTGGATGATTGCTTGGAACAGCTTCCTTCCTTGCTTCGTGCCGAAACCATCTCCGACCTCTATTGCTCCGCATCCTTGTTCAAAGGCAATGATTTTCATAATCTTAGCCGAATGGCCGCTGAGCATTTCGTGAATTTACATTTGGTTCCCGATCAACAAGAAATCCCCTTAGGCCGTATCGAAATCGATTATTTGGGGCATATTCCGGTTTGGAGCCTTCGCCCCTTTCCCCTAGAAACCAAGAACGCGCAAGCCCTCAAACGTTTGATGGATGTGCTGATATCCTCCACGGTAGTGGTGGGTATCCTGACTTGGTTGATACCGCTGATGGCGCTATGGATTCGATTGGATAGCCGAGGACCTGTGTTCTTCGTGCAGCAACGCTCCGGCAAAGACAACAGGCCCTTTCGATGTTACAAATTCCGAACTATGCGGGTCAATGCCGAGGCGGACCTCGTGCAGGCATCTGCCAACGATGCACGCATTACCAGGATTGGGACCTTTCTGCGGAACAGCTCATTGGACGAATTACCGCAATTCTTCAATGTCTTGCGTGGCGACATGTCCGTGGTGGGCCCCAGACCACATATGCTCTCGCATACGGAATCTTATTCCCAAATAATCGAGCGATTCATGGCCCGACATCGGGTCAAACCCGGCATCACCGGTTTGTCCCAGGCTTTGGGTTACCGCGGTGAAACCCGTGCCAAACAAGACATGAAAAACAGGGTCCGGATTGACTTGCTGTACATTCAAAATTGGTCTCCCCTGCTCGATCTCAAAATCATCGGCATGACCGCCCTTAGCCTACTGCGTTCTTTGCGAGGAGCTGCTATGGAGCCCATTGATGGCCCAAGCGGAGCAGATAAAGGCCCCCGGATCCCTCGGGACTGAAGCGGTCTCTGTCCCAGCCCAAACCTACGGACCAACCCTGGCCTCGGTACCGGAATTGCATCGTCACCGTGCTGCGGCGATGGTCATAACGATCGAGGCCCCAGGCCTTGAAACCCTGTACTTCCCCGGGTACTGGGACCCACCACTCCTCGGCCCATTCCACTGCACGACCCTTGGCCCATTTGTAGGCCAAGGCCCCTTTGTGCCTACCGTAGGAACTGAGAAGCTCCACCCCCCCTGCCATCCCAAAATCCGAAAATTGTTGTTGCCATCGTAGGCGATACCCTGCATTCCATTTCCTCCATTGCCAAGCGACCTTAGCATCCCCAAATATCCGTGGGCGCACCTGAGACCATTGAGGTAAATTCCGCCAAGCTAAACGCGTTCCTCCCCCCAAGGATCCTGTAAGCGTCGCATCTTTGGCTTTCCATTTATACCGATACTCTCCCTTCAAATCCACCTGCAAACGATCGACACCCCAATAGCGATAACCATCCCAAACGGCATGCTCCGCTTGCAGTCGGTCACCCTGCATGCGCAGTTCCGGTTCCAAGGCAAAATTCCACGCGGCCCTTCGGAACACCGTATAATTTCCCTCCAACCACAGGGCAGGACTACCCTGGGCCAAGGCAGCAAGCGGGCCCATACAAGCACCCAGGAACACAAGGTGGCCAAGGAGCCCCAAGAATCCCCGGCACCAAATTCCTATCCCTAGTTTACTCAAAATAATAAACCTTGAGCTGAACGGTATCCCGTAACAAATCCACACGCACCACTTGATAACGGTGCACCGGCAATCCCGTGCGAGCCTTCAAATCATCGATAAGCTCTTGGTTGGAAGCCCCTTGCAGCATCTCTGGTTTGTCGTAGAGAACGGATTTGACCGATTCCCGACGGTAGAGTAAATTGCTTTCCAACAGAGCTGTAATCCCCAAGATACCCCCCAAAACCAGCGCCTGCATCCACCAAGGCATCTGCGCCACTGCCGTAAAGACCCCAAAGGCAATCGCTAAGAACAGATAGGTCATGTCCTTGATTGAAATATCCTCGGTCCTGAACCGCAACATTCCAAAAACAGCAAACAAGCCAAAGGCTGCTCCCAGCGAAAACTGAGAACCGTTCAAGCTGTAGGAAAGCAAAAAGATTACCAAATTGGTCACGATTAACGTAAAAAATAAATCCCTGGTGCGGTAAACCCCAAAGTAAATCCCTCGAACCATCACCCAAACTGCGATCAAATCCATGACCAATCGAGCCAACAAATCAATTAGTAAAGCATTCTGTAACATAAATTATATCTTTAAATAATTTGGCTGTTTTGTACAAGGCAGGCCTGGCCTACCCAGTCCTCGTAACGCTTCATCTCGGAGCAAAGTCCTCCATGACCTTGGACCATACCGGACCAAATCTGCATGGTTCGGTGGTATTTGCTGAAGGCACAAGCCTTGAGCAAGCGCTGGGTGACCAAGGCATCCACAGCATGCCTTTCTCTGCGGGCCTGTTTAAGTTCCACCAGGGTCCACTTCGGAAATTCAAGACGCATTCCACCCAGCCATGCTTGTAATTGGGTATCCAACGTCAATCTGGAGCCGGCTGCAGGATCCCAAAGCGTTGTTCGCTGGTAGGTTATATGCATCGAAGGTTCCAAACAATACGAAGGACCTGGCTTCTGGCGTCCATCTCCTAGCAAGAGCCCGAATGCGCGGTTTGCGAGGCCTGCAAGCTCCCCATTCGAGGTCGTGACTTGGTCCATCGTCATGCGCCGCTTGTCCTGGTAACCTCGGGGATGTTTGACCTTCAATTCCCAGAACGACAACCCGTTG
The DNA here is from genome assembly GCA_016872125.1 of Sphingomonadales bacterium. Taxonomy (GTDB): domain Bacteria; phylum Bacteroidota; class Bacteroidia; order UBA7662; family UBA7662; genus SYHX01. The sequence continues at coordinate 335 of VHBD01000135.1, read as the reverse complement.
CCTTGGTAGGTTCGGCGACGGAATTTAAGGCGGCGAGGAATTCCCCTCCGGTGGTCGTTATAAAAATCTTTGTTGGGCTTATCCCAGTATTCGTTTTGATAAACCTGATGAGATAACCCTTGAACGTTCACATAACAATGGGTCGCACCGAGGGCCTGCAAGAGCGCATCCATTTGATCGACTGAACAAAGGAATTTGCGATCAAATCGCTTCATCAAAGCGGACCTCGACGGAAGCTCGCTGAATTCGATTACCCTCATGCCTTGGTCAACCTATTTCTTGATCCATAGGGTATCCACCTGCACTTGCTCTCTTCGGGATTGGATTTCCACGTC
>VHBD01000134.1 GCA_016872125.1 Sphingomonadales bacterium | reverse complement strand
TACCGAGGGTGGGGGGTAAGTGTTTTGTTGTTGTGGTTTTGGGTTTTGCTTCTGGGTCTTAAATGTTTGTTCACCGAATTCAAAGTTAATTTACTTTCGAGAGGTGTAGAGGCCTTGTGGATGGCCTCAGCGCTTTCTGTAACATTTTCCTTTTTCTTGCATATCGTTTGGCCACAGGCCTTTCCTTGGGGTGGTGCGTTTGGGAATTTTGTTGCGGATTGGATTTGTGGATTCGTCGGAAGGATCGGTGCGGGTTTGTCCTTGGCCGGGTATTGGTTTGCCTGGTACCTCATTCGATCGGAGAAACGCCTTCAATTGCCCGAATGGACGAAGGCTTCACCTCCCTCCGATTTGACAGGTCCTTCCATTTCCGAAGAACTACTGAATTCAGAAGAATTACAGCATTCAGAAGTAATACCTGATTCCGAAGAAATACCGGAGCAGGTCGAGGCAGCAGAACTTGATACTCTCCATGAGGAGTTGGAAGCCGAAGCCGATCCCCCCATGGAGGTGCATTCGTTGGAGATGACGTTGGAACAAGGGAATTCAGGACCGGGGTCGACGGAGGAAAGCGATGCCGATTGGGTCAAGACAGGCAAAATCGGGGATATGGAAGTGGCGTTGCCGGATCAGGAAGAGGTCATCGCAGACGCTCATACGGTCGCTTTGAGCGAGAGTGAACTTTATGATCATAAACTTGATTTGTCGGGTTACCGTTACCCCACCTTGGATTTGTTGGCGGAACATGCCCAAGGTAAACTTCAAATTAATCCGACGGAACTGGAGGCCAACAAAGACCAGATTGTGGTCACACTCAAACAGTACGGCATCGAAATTGACAAAATCAAGGCCACGGTGGGCCCAACCGTGACCCTCTATGAGGTCATCCCTGCGGCAGGGGTTCGAATATCTCGTATCAAAAATCTGGAGGATGATATAGCCCTTAGTTTGGCGGCCTTGGGTATTCGGATCATTGCCCCCATGCCCGGCAAAGGAACGGTCGGAATCGAAGTTCCAAATCAGAACAAGGAATTGGTGGGGATGAGGGGAATGCTCGCTTCGGATCGTTTTGTGACCGCGGATATGGAATTGCCCATTGCCTTGGGCAAGACCATTTCGAATGAAATTTATGTTGCGGATTTGACCAAAATGCCTCATTTGCTGATGGCCGGTGCTACCGGTCAAGGCAAATCCGTGGGTATTAACTCAATCTTAGTTTCGCTGCTTTACAAGAAGCATCCCAGTGAACTAAAACTGGTGTTGGTCGATCCCAAGAAGGTGGAACTTTCGTTGTTTCGACGCATCGAGAAACATTTCCTGGCTTGCCTTCCCGAGAGTGAAGACGCCATCGTGACCGATACCCGGCAGGTGGTGCAGACCATGAATGCCTTGGGTGTGGAAATGGATATGCGCTATGATTTGCTCAAGGATGCTCAGGTGCGCAACTTGGTAGAATACAATGCCAAATTCCGTAAACGACGACTATCCCCCAGCGCAGGGCATCGTTATCTTCCTTATATTGTGGTTGTTATAGATGAATTTGCGGATCTAATCATGACTGCCGGGAAGGAAATTGAATTCCCAATCACGCGATTGGCCCAATTAGCGAGGGCCGTAGGGATCCACTTGATTGTGGCAACCCAAAGGCCCTCGGTCAATATTATTACCGGAACCATCAAAGCAAATTTCCCTGCAAGGATTGCCTTCAAAGTCAGTTCCAAAATTGACAGTCGTACCATCTTGGACACTGGAGGTGCCGAACAATTGGTGGGTCGTGGAGATATGTTGCTATCGCTTTCTTCCAATGTGATTCGCTTGCAATGCGCTTTCGTTGATACCCCGGAAGTCGAGGCTGTTTGCGATTTTATCGGAGATCAAAACGGTTATCCAACGGCCTTTCAACTTCCGGAAGTTAAGGACCCTGAATCCGAGAAGGGTACAGCGGGCGATGGTGATTCGACCACCCGAGACGCTTTGTTCGATGAGGCCGCACGAATGGTGGTGCAATACCAACAAGGGTCGACATCGTTGCTTCAACGCCGCATGACCATTGGGTACGCAAGGGCCGGTAGGTTAATCGATCAGCTGGAGGCGGCAGGAATCGTCGGGCGTTTCGAGGGCTCCAAGCCTCGCGAGGTCCTCTACACCGACCTTCATCACCTAGAAGATCGGCTCAGGCAACTTAAGGAGCTGTAATTTCGCGTCTGCCGTATCATGCCTACCGCCTCACTGCAAGCATTTTCCTCCGGAACGTAAATTTCTCAACCCATGCGATGTTTCTTACTTCTAACAGCCGTTGCTCTCATGCTTCATTCCGTTCCAGAGACGGTAACAGCGGGAACTTTTCAACAGACCCGAAAATCCAATAAATCCGAGAGGGCTGCCAAGGCAAGAAAGAAATCCAAAGTTGAAGCGGAGTCTGGGGATGAACGCTCTAAAGCGCTTTTGAAAGCAATGAGTAAGCATTACCGTTCCATGAAGTCGATGGAAGCCCAAGTTGCTCTGGAAATGGAAGGAGGAGCAGGCCAAAAGAAAGAAAGTCGTAAGGGTAAACTCTTCCTGAGAGGGCGAAAATTCAGAATTGATATGGGTGAACAGCTGCTCATCAGCGATGGTAAAATTTCGTGGACCTACCTCAAAGAAATGAACGAAGTAAGCATCAGTCTTTACGAGCCGACTCCAGACCAGATTACCCCAGACAACTTATTTACGCTTTACGAAAAAGGTTTTGATTCCTTTATGGACTCCGAAACCGGAGGTGATCGTGATGGAATTGCTCAGATCGATTTGATTCCTCAAAACAAATCAGTTTCTTATTTCAAAGTCCGATTAACCGTCCACAAAGGCTCTCGTCAGATACAGAAAGCCATCGTCTTCGATAAATCAGGGGTACAATACGCTTATTCCATCACCGCATTCAAGGCTAACCCTGTTTTGAAAGAAGACCTATTCGCCTTCAACCCCAAAGCTTATCCGGGGGTGGAAGTTGTGGACATGCGTTAGTTGTCCTCCATTCCCAAGGAAGGGAAAAAGTCCCAAGGAAGGGATTGATCCCAAGCAAGGGGGTGATCCAATCAAGGGAGTAATCCTAAGCAGGGGACTGCGTCCCAGGAAGGTGAGTGGCCTGCAGGTTAAGGTACCAGCTTCATTTCACGGACCAGGTGCCCTGCTCCTGCGAAACGATCAATGATGTAGAGTACATAGCGGATGTCCACACTGATGGTGCGTTGCATAGCCGGATTGAACATCAAGTCACCGGTCATGGATTCCCAATTGCCGTCGAAGGCAATGCCAACCAATTCTGCGCGCGCATTCATCACAGGGCTACCGCTGTTACCTCCTGTGATGTCGTTGTTGGAGATGAAACAGGTCACGAGTTCACCGTCCCTCCCGTAGGGCACAAAATTCCCTTGCTCTAAATCCTCTTTGAGCTTGCCTGGAACAATGAATTCTTCGTTTTTGGGATCTTCTTTCTGGAGGATACCGCGATGGGTGGTGTACCAGGTATAATCCACAGCATCTCTAGGCACGTAGGGTTTGATGTTACCATAGGTCATGCGCAATGTTGAATTGGCATCCGGCGCAAAAATCTCGTTGCTTTGGTAGGCCAGCATGGCGGCCATAAGCTTACGACGCACCGGGGCTTGTTCCCCTTGAGCTTTGCGGTCCATGGGCATAAGAACATTGTTGGTATAGTCCGAAATCGCCATAGCCAGGATGACTCCGGGATCTTTTTTCCAAACCTTAATGGAGGGTTTCTCAAGAAACTTTTCCAATAATTCAGGATTGGCCAACAATGAATTTTTGAAAATATCCTTGGCTATTTCTTTGACCTTGTCTTTCTCCTCATCTCCGTCGGTATTATCCATCAATTTGATGAGGAAAGGGGGGCGATCTTGCGCAGAAATTCGTTGGAGATAGGTGCGAAGCATGCGCGCAAAGGCTTTTTGTTCGGTGGATGCAAAGTACTCCGCCATATTTTCCTTCATGCTGACCCTTGCCTTGTCCGCTTCTGTGCTAATCTTGGCTTTGTCCTTGGGAGAGGCTTCTAGCTGCTTTTGTAAATCGGTCAGTATCCGGTAATGACGCACAAAGGCTTGGTTACCGAGGGCCTGACGGAAATAAATCATCTTCCGGTAATCATTCTGGTACGAAGTAAGCATGGTGCTTAGGCTTTCGAGGGGTTTGCCGTATTCGGTTTTGCGGCTTGGGTCCGATTCTATCCATTGGCGTAGACCGTTTTCGTAGGATTTCTTTTTCTCGCCCAGACCATCCCTCCGCAGCCCCAGAGTTTGGCCTTGATAGTATTTGTAGGTGTTCATCCCGGATGCATAAGTGGAG
>VHBD01000133.1 GCA_016872125.1 Sphingomonadales bacterium | reverse complement strand
GGGTATAAACGCCTTTGATCAGGTCCAGGGTCCAGATATCCCGGGTCACCGAGCTGCGGTGATGCTTGCGCAGCAGGTCCTCGTAGCCTTTGCGGTCCTGAAAAACCAGGAGACTTCCGTCCTGGTTGAGGCGGGCAGAACTCATCCCCGCCTCCGAGATCAGTAGGTGACGGCCACCGGTGGCGGGGACGCTGTACAGGTTTTGAAAAAGCCGGGGGCTGTAGAAACGAATGTTCTCTTTGCTGACACAGCGGGCGCTGGTGAAGTAGACCGTCTTGGAATCCGGGCTAAAGTCCTGGGGGTAATCGGCGGCGCTGTGGTGGGTCAGCCGGGTAGGTTGACCCCCGGCAACGGGCATCACAAAGACATCAAAATTCCCGTACCGATCGCTGGCAAAGGCAATGGACTGGCCATCGCGGCTCCAAACCGGCATCATATCGTGGGCTTCGTGCACGGTGAGGGGGTAAGCGGTACCACCTGCTGCAGGCACTATATAGAGGTCCCCTTTGTAGCCAAAGGCAATCTGCGAGCCGTCTGGGCTGATGCGGGGGTTGCGGATCCAGCGGGCCTCGTTTTGGGCTTGCAGGTCGAGGCTAAACAAGCTGAGGCTACAGGCAAGGAGGGAGAAGGTCAAGAAAGAATTTTTCATAGGCCGAAAATAAGACCTTACCAGACTCAGGTAATCCCTTTTGTTTTGGAGTTGAAAACACGAAAAAATTTGGATTTTTGAACATTGTGGGGTCTATCTTTGCGGCGATGAAAGAGGTGACCTTGCATCAACGACGCTCTGTTCACATCAGGGGGTTGTTCGCATGCTTTCCACCTGCTTTCATGGACTCAACTTTTTTCGCATGATTCGTGATTCATTTCGTTGCCTTTACCGTTGGATGCCTTGTGCTGTATCGGTGGGGTTTCTCGGAATTTTGATGGCCCTGTGGCCGACTTTTGCGGTGGCCCAAGCGGCCCCTCCTACCGAAGGTTTCGGAGACGGACCCAAATTGGTCATCGCTCTGATCGCTCTTGTCTGGGTGATTTTGGCAGGGCTCAAGACCTTTTCCGCCAGCATGCGTACCAAAGGGGTGCGACTCTTTAACTGGAACAAGGTGAATGCCGTGTTGATGGTTTTCTTCCTAGTGGCATTTATGCTCTTTGTGTTATGGCATTTCCTCAAAGTCATGAAATTCACCTTACCGATTTCAGCATCGGCTCACGGAGTGGAATTGGATGGAATGTTGAGTGTAACCTTTTGGATTACCATTGTTGTTTTTGTGGCAACCCAGGTTTTGCTGTTCTGTTTTGCTTTGGCTTATCGCCAAAAGGAGGGTCGTAAAGCCTTGTTTTACGCTGACAATCATCAGTTGGAATTCTATTGGACGGTGATTCCCGCCATCGTGCTGACAATCCTTGTGTTGTACGGAACTAAGGTCTGGAGGGAAATCACTCAGGTTCAGCCCGCCAAGGATGCGCTCAAATTCGAATTGTTTGCCTATCAGTTTGGATGGCAGGCTCGTTACCCCGGTGCGGATGGCGTGCTGGGTGGCTATGATTTCCGTCTCATATCGGCGACCAACAGCATGGGTATCGAAGAAACCGACAGCGCGGGCAGGGATGACCTTTTGGTTTCTGAAATCACATTGCCCGTGAATCGCCCTGTCTTGATGAAATTGAGGGCCCGCGATGTGATCCACTCTGCCTACATGCCGCATTTTCGGGTTCAAATGAATGTGGTACCGGGTATGCCGACCCAATTCTATTTCACCCCTACCGTGACCACCAAACAAATGCAGGAAATCACTGGGAACTCCAATTTCGTTTACGAATTGGCCTGCAACAAAATCTGCGGTGCCGCGCATTTCAATATGCGTATGAAGGTGAATGTGGTTTCCGAAACAGAGTATGCCACATGGTTAACCAAACAGCGTACCTATTTCCGCCGTCCTGAACCTGCTCAAGAATTACTTTCGGCTCGATAATCTTCCTTCCAAAACTTCACTATGTCCACGATAGCGCATTCCCACGATCCCTCCAACGGGCACGGATCTCATGCCCATGATCCGGCACATGGCCACGATAGCCATGGCCATCATCACAAGGAGACTTTTATCACCAAATACATTTTCTCGCAGGATCACAAGATGATCGCCAAGCAGTATCTGCTTAGCGGGATGTTGATGGCTTTAATTGCGGCAGGCCTTTCTTTGTTATTCCGTTTGCAATTGGGTTGGCCTGATCGCACCTTCCCTTGGTTGGAGTCCATTATCGGAGAATGGGGCAAAGGTGGTCGATTGGATCCCAACTTTTACTTGGCGTTGGTGACATTGCACGGGACCCTCATGGTCTTCTTCGTGTTGACAGCCGGTTTGAGTGGAACGTTTTCGAACCTCTTGATTCCCTACCAAGTTGGGGCCAGGGATATGGCCTCGCCTTTCATCAATATGCTGAGCTATTGGTTGTTCTTCCTCTCATCGGTGATCATGTTGGCATCCCTCTTCGTCGAAAGCGGACCTGCCTCGGCCGGTTGGACGATTTATCCTCCGTTGAGTGCCCTACCGCAGGCCGTGCCGGGTTCCGGGCTGGGGATGACCTTGTGGCTCATTTCCATGGTGCTGTTCATCGCCTCTGCCTTGATGGGTGCCTTGAATTACATCACGACCATTTTGAATATGCGTACACCGGGCATGAAAATGACCCGCATGCCGCTAACGATTTGGTCCTTTTTCTGTACCGCGATTTTGGGGGTGCTCTCCTTCCCGGTTTTGTTGTCAGCCGCAGTGCTCTTGGTTTTTGACCGCTCGTTCGGAACTTCCTTTTATCTCAGTGAAATTTATATCGCCGGGGAGGCTTTAACCCGTACCGGGGGTTCGCCCATCTTGTTCCAACACTTGTTTTGGTTCTTGGGGCACCCAGAGGTGTACATCGTCTTGATGCCGGCCCTGGGTCTAACCTCCGAGATCATTGCCACTAATGCCCGCAAGCCCATCTTTGGGTACCGGGCCATGGTCGGTTCTTTGTTGGGAATTTCCTTCTTGTCCTTTATCGTTTGGGGTCACCACATGTTTATCACGGGCATGAACCCTTTCTTGGGGAACGTGTTCATGATCCTCACCTTGGTGATTGCCGTACCCTCGGCGGTCAAGGTCTTCAATTATTTGGCGACCTTGTGGCGGGGCAATATTCGTTTCACTCCGGCGATGATGTTCGCTATCGGTGTTGTATCCCTCTTTATTTCAGGAGGTTTGACGGGTATTTATTTGGGAAATGCGGCCTTGGATATCAATTTGCACGACACCTATTTCGTGGTAGCCCACTTCCACATCGTGATGGGATCGGCCTCCATGTTCGGGATGCTTGCCGGGGTTTACCATTGGTATCCCAAAATGTACGGTCGCATGATGGATGAGAAATTAGGGTACCTGCACTTTTGGTTGACCTTTGCTTCGGTTTATTTGGTCTTTTTCCCGATGCACTTCATGGGTCTGGATGGTGTTCCACGCCGTTATTATCAATTCACTGGCTTTGAGTTTATGTCGGAATGGATGGACATGAATCGGTTCATTTCGGTTTCTGCCATCATGGCCACAGCGGCTCAGTTAATTTTCTTCTATAATTTCTTCCGCAGCATTCGCCACGGTAAAGTGGCCCCTCAGAATCCTTGGAATGCGAACACCCTGGAGTGGACTACCCCTGTAGAGCGATTGCACGGGAATTGGCCCGGTGAGATACCCCACGTTCATCGTTGGCCTTACGATTACAGCAGACCCGGAGCTCCGCAGGACTTTATCCTCCAAACCGTGCCGGACGAAGAGCTTCCCTTGGCGGCCCGTGGTCGTCCAACCAACGAAGCCTTATCAGGAGCGGCAGTCACCGAGCGAGTAAACACCCCAAGTGCCCAGCCAGTAGCTTCATCTTCGGTGTTCATCGCCCGCCTTCTTCACCTTATAGGCCTGCGCAGGGCATAACAAAGTCCTGCCGGGATGGACGAACGCCTTGCCCGTTATCGACGTCAGCTCCTTCGCTGGAACAGGTTGACGCTCATCACCGTTTTGTTGCTCATCCTTGCCGGAGGCATCGTGCGATCTTCGGGTTCCGGAATGGGTTGCCCGGATTGGCCCCTATGTTTCGGTCAGTGGATTCCTCCGTTGTATGAAGAGGAATTGCCTGCCAATTATCAAGAGATCTATGCGGAGCGTGGCTACAAGGATACCCGCTTCAATGCCCTGAAGACTTGGATTGAATACTTGAATCGATTGCTTGGGGCCTTGACCGGGCTGTTCGTGTTGGTTCAGGCCGTTTTGGCCTGGCGGCTAAGGCGGGCAAGGTTGTCATCCAATCAGGATCATTTTAAATCGGCTACCAATTCGGCCTTTCTTTGGGCCTTGTTGGCCTTGCTGTTGGTCTTGGTGCAGGGCGGTATCGGCGCATGGGTTGTGGCTACCCATCTCCAAGGATCGGTGGTGACTTTGCAT
>VHBD01000132.1 GCA_016872125.1 Sphingomonadales bacterium | reverse complement strand
TGTTCGGCTTTGTCCCATTGACCAATGGATTTGGCAGCGGTCCCCTCAAAGAAATAGAATTGCACCTGGCTTCTTTGGATCTCTGACAGAACAGGGCTGCTTGTCGATTTGGATGCGGTTGTCATGGGTCGCTTGGCGCAAGAAAGGCCGGCCAGCATGAGGATCAGAAGGAAGGGTAGTCTTAAGGGCATAAAATTTCGCTGTAATCGCTAAGGCTGAGTTCCAAGGGCATGGGTGATGGGTTCCCGCTTAGTTTAACGTGACGTCCCAGCATGGAATTGCGCAAGGTCATTCCTTGAATCGCGGAATATTCACCCACAATGGAGGAGGTGATGATGGATTGGGAAACCCGGGTCCCTGCCCCTACGGAAACATGAGGCCCCAGGGTTGAATGGCTAATTTGACAACCAGGCCCTATATAACACGGGGCGATAAGCTCACAATCCTCCAGCGAGGCCGTGGGATCCACCAGGGTTTCACTTTGACGCTCGTTCAAATAGTCCAAGTAGCGCCCGTTGGTATGCACCGTCGCGTCTTTGTTCCCGCAATCCAGCCACTCGGTCACTGTACCCGGATAAAAGCGCAAGCCTTTTGATTTCATGTTTTCCAAGGCGGAAGTCAATTGGTATTCGCCTTTGTCCATCACGCCGTGATCAATCAGGTATTGCAATTCGGAACGTAGGTTAGCCCCGTCTTTGAAATAGTAAATACCGATAATAGCCAGGTCCGATATGAAGACGGGGGGTTTCTCGTGAAATGCCCCAATCCAACCCGCCTCGTTCAGTTCCACCACCCCAAAGGCCCGGGGATCTTCCACCTGCTGAACCCAGATTATGCCTTCCTGTTCGGTATCCAAAACAAAATCAGCCTTGAACAAGGTATCCGCGAAGGCCACCACTACAGGGCCCTTCAGGCTGTCTTTGGCACAAAGAATGGCGTGAGCGGTGCCCAAGGCTTCTTCTTGGTAATGAATACTACCCTTGGCACCAAGGTGACGAGCAATGTCCAGCAATTGTTCTTCGACGGAGGCCCCGAAGGAAGGGGCGGTGATGAACGCAATATGTTCCACCTTCTGCCCGCACACCTTAACAATATCTTCCATCAATCTTTCGACGATGGGCTTTCCGGCAATAGGCAACAAAGGTTTGGCCGTGGTCAAAGTATGAGGCCGCATGCGCTTGCCCAGACCAGCCATGGGGACTATTATGTTCATAAACTCAATTTAACTCACAAATTTAAGCCATTTGCTCAAGGGGATAATGCCCAAGAGCGCCCCCATGAGCAGCACTTTGAAGACGGCGGTCACGGCGGTAATTTCCTGGCCAACCCAAAGGCGATCAACGCCAAAAAGAAATATAGCCCAGCAACCCAGCAAGAACCAGGCTTTCCAAGGATAGGGAATGGGATGGAGCCGGTGGCCAATCAGCGCTGAGGCCCCAAACAATGAGGCATAACACAAGAGTGTCACCCAAGCGCAGGCCGTGTAGCCGTACAACGGAATGCCCCACCAGTTTCCGGCCAAGGTGATGACTGCTGAACCCAAGCTCAGCCACAGACCCCAGCGGGTTTGATCGCTTCGCTTGAACCAAATCGAGTGATTGTAGTACCAGCCCAGGCATAGATTGGCGGCTAACAAAATCGGAACCACCGTCAGTCCTTCATGGTAGGCCGGTCCGATGAAAACTTTGGCCCAATCCAACCAGAGCATGACCGTCAAGAAAATTCCCCACCCCGCCAAACTGTAGTACCAGAAAACTTCCCCGTAACGAGGCTGTCGAGGTTGCCTGTCGGCGGGATCATCTTCGTCAACAGACCGCACTGACCCCAGAAAATACGGCTCAGCCCCCATGCGGAATGCTTGGGTAAACAAGCTCATCAGGATGGATAATTTGTAAACCGCCCCGTAAATGCCCACCTGCCACAGCGCCTCCTCCGCCGTCCCAGCCCAACGGAATTTGAGCATGATTCGGTCCAGGGTTTCGTTGAGCATTCCCGCCAAACCCGCCACTAACAAGGGCCATGCATAGACTAACATGGGCTTCAGGGTGGACCATTGGAAATCGCTGGGTCTAGGCCATAGCCTGACCAAGAAGAGCAAGGTCAACAAATTTGCAAACACATTACTCAAAACCACCCAATCCAAAGTAGCCGCCTGATGACCCTGCAAGGGCATCTGCTTGAAGCCCAAAAAATAGACTTGTATTCCCACCAAAATTAGAATATTCGAGAACTTGAGTGTAACATATTGCAGACTTAGCCCCTCTTGCCTCAGTTTGGCGAAGGGCAGCGCCGAGAGGGCATCTACCGCAAAAATGATGGCAAACCAACGAACGTAGTCGGAATGCTCCGGATGCTTGAGTAAAAGCGCCCAATGTTCGGCACCCAACCAAAGCAGCGAGCTGAGGGCAACCGAAGTCACCAATAATGCGTAGAATCCTGATGCATAGACTTTTGATGAGTTACCTGCTGAAGCGTTTTCTTTGTTACGGAAACGGAAAAAGGCAGTCTCCATCCCGTAGGTATAAAGTACCGCTCCCAAAGCGGCCCAGGCATAGAAATCGGTAATCACGCCGTATTCTGCCGGGGCAAAGAGCCGGGTATGCAAGGGAACCAGCAGGTAATTCAGCAAGCGTCCTACCACGGTGCTCAAACCGTAGAGCACGGTTTGGGAAGCCAGTTGACGCAGATCGGACGGGGATTTCACCACTATAATTTGGGAGGCCAATCAGGCAACGAGGCCATGACGCTATCGCGCAATGCCTTGAAGGCCGGCAAATCTCCTGCCTTCATGGGCTCGGCTTGGGGGGCTTGAAGTTTCCGCGGGTTCACCTGTACCCCACGGTTCCAGAAACGGAAACAGAGATGCGGCCCTGTGGAGAGCCCTGTGCTGCCGACGTATCCAATGACCTGCCCTTGCCGAACCTTTCCTCCCCGCCGAATACCGGAGGCAATACGGCTGAGATGCAAATAGCCGGTAGCGTGGTCACGCGAGTGCTTGATTTTGACAAAGTTACCGTTGCCTCCCCGGTAAGCAGCTTCCAGAATTTGCCCATCCCCTACTGCCCGAACTGGGGTTCCTTTGGGGGCCGCATAATCCACCCCAAGATGGGGCCGAAGGTGCCGTAACACCGGGTGCATGCGGCTGGTCGAAAAGCCGGAGCTGATCCGCGTATAATCCAAGGGGGCTTTGAGGTAACGACGCTTCATGCTTTGGCCCATTGTATCAAAGTAGCTGTTTTGGAAGCGAATAGCCGTGTGGGTTTTGGAACCGACCCTAAATTCTGCCGCAAGGATTTGGGCGTTACCGTAAGGTACGGAGTCTACCGTTTGTTCCGTGTAGTAAACTCTGTAACAATCACCTTTCTGGATCTGAAAGAAATCCACGGTCCAATCAAAAACCCCCGCCAAGGCCATCGCTAATTCTTGGCCAGCGCCTGCCGTAGTCACCGATTCAAACAAGGATGACTGAATAATGCCCACCAATTGCTTGTTTCGGGTCATTACTGGTTTGCGGTGCGTGCTCAGCAGCGGTACACTATCGCGCAGGTCCAGGATCAACGATTCAATCCGATTCTTTTCGAAGATCCAGAATCGCATTTGACCAGAGGCGCTGTCTCGGGCAGACCAATACCGCTGGCCACTGCGCAATTGCCTGGCATTAAATAAGCTATCTGGTTGATCGACAAGGAATTGCACAATGGAATACGGTATCCCCAAGGCTTCAAATACCGACCCAAGATCATCCCCGTTTTGGATGCGTGCGCTGTCCACCACCAAGGTATCTAGGCGTATTCCCGCAATGCGCAAGGTATCACATGGCAGAGTCTTGGGAGAATGCGATCCTTGGTTCCAAGGGGAGTACTCGCTTTTCCACAACCACCCAAGGCCCAGGATAAGCAAAGCAATTCCAACGATTGTGGCTATCTTTCTCTTCATCTCAACGAAGGGCTGGACTGCTTCGCAAAACCTCGGAACATCTTGGATAAATATGTTTGAACCAAAACGTAAAATCCTCGGGCCGCCGGTCCATCCAAGATTCCAAGTCCGCCAAAGAAATCCAAAGGGCAGATTGAACTTCGGCGGGATCAATTTGAAAGGGACCGTCCGAATGCCCGATAAATACATGGTCCAGTTCGTGTTCGCTCAGCCCGTTTTCGAAGGCTGTTTGGTAGATGAACCAGAAGGGGGAATGCAAGTCGCAGACCATCCCCATCTCTTCTTGTAAGCGTCGGTTGGCGGCTTGGTTCACCGATTCACCGGGAAGCGGATGGCTGCAGCAGGTGTTCGTCCATAGCCCTCCGGAATGGTACTTGTCCAGGCTACGCTGTTGCAACAGCAACTCCCCTACCGAATTGAACACAAATACCGAGAATGCTCGATGAAGCAAGGCCTTCTGGTGGGCCTCCATTTTGGGGGCCAGGCCGATTTCACGGTCTTCGTGGTCCACCAGAATAACCAAAGGCTCTGCATTCAAAGTCATGTCGCAATTTAGCCA
>VHBD01000131.1 GCA_016872125.1 Sphingomonadales bacterium | reverse complement strand
AGCCCAAAACCACCACAAAAAAGCCGGAGACCCACTCAAAAATTTGGCGAAACCATGCGACCTTATGGACCATCAAGGCCAAAACCACCTGAAGCAGCAAAGCCGCGCCGACGGTTTTCCATCGAATAGCTTTGCGGTTCTCCGAAAATAACCAAAGCATTCCGATGAGGAATATCATGCCCAATACACCACGATAAGAATCTGCCATTTTAGGATTTTTTCTTTAAGAACTGCGACGACGTTGTTGGATTTTGTCCCGTATTCGGGCTGCCCTTTCGTAATCCTCGTGGTTCAATGCATCTTGCAATTCATGCTCCAAGGCTTTGATCGAAAGACGATTGCCTTTGGTATTATCCTCGGAAGACCCCGCAAAAGCATCCAGCTGTGCAGGCTCCGATGAGGCGGTTGATTTAGGATCAAAGGCAGCATCCCATTGTTCAGGTGCGATCCCCCCCTGGGAGAGCACGGACTCCACGGTGTAGATCGGGCAAGCAAACCTAACAGCCAGCGCAAGGGCATCGCTGGTCCGGGCATCCTGTACCCATGGTTTGCCGCCTTCTTCTAGCCTGACCCATACAAGGTTAGCAAAATATACACCCTCCTTCAAATCCGTGATCAAAACCTCCTTGAGCTGTACCCCCAAGGTCTTGGCCATGCTTACGAATAAATCATGTGTTAGTGGCCTTGCGGGCTTCATTCGCTCAAGCTCAATGGCGATGGCTTGTGCCTCGAATGAGCCAATGATGATCGGCAATTTACGCTTGCCGTTCTTTTCTCCCAGAACTACCGCATACGAATGGATGGAGGCGTTGCTTTCGGATAGGGCCAACAATTCCAACTCCAACTTTTTCATATCCGAATATACGGAGTCTTACCCTTTGCGCAATCGCCGAATCGCCTGGGTTAATTGAGGAAGCACTTCAAAAGCATCCCCAACCACTCCATAATCCGCAACCTTGAAAAAAGGGGCCTCCTGATCGGTATTGATGGCCACTATGGTTTTGGAGCTGCTGACCCCTGCAAGGTGCTGAATGGCCCCCGATATGCCTACAGCGATGTAAAGGTCCGGCTTGATGGTGATCCCGGTTTGTCCAACGTGTTCATCATGGGAACGCCAATGCATATCCGAAACCGGTTTGGAGCAAGCGGTTGCCGCATCGCATACCTCGGCCAGATCTTCGATAAGGTGCCAATGCTCCGGTCCTTTGAGACCACGGCCACCGGAAATTACCCTTTCGGCTTCGGTTAATGGAATTTTCCCTTGAACCTTCTGAAGCTCCAAACTGCGAGTCCTGGCAGCACCGGTGTTTACAGAAACATTCCATGGGGTCACGCTACATGGAGAGCCACATTCCACCGGCTTGAGGGCATTGGGCAAGAATGACAAGATCCGCCTGGCCCCTGAAACAGCGTAGGATGCAATCCCCTTGTTGGAATAGACCGTGCGTTGCACCTTCCAAGAGCCGTCCGCTGCACATTCCGGAATACCGTTGACCCCAGCGGCCAGGACCGCATCCCATGCAACCGACAAGCGAGGCACTAGGGATTTGCCACAATACGTATGGGCCATGACAAGGACCTCCGCACCGGATTCGGCCAAGGCCTGTTGAATCGCCAAAGAATGAAGATGAACTTCAAAAGTATTCAAGATGTTTTCCGAAGGCATCCAAACCGAATTGGCGCCGTAAAGACCAAGATCGGCCGCAGCTTGCGTATCCACTTGTCCTCCGAGGAGAACGGTAATGTTCAAATCCCCTAGGGATTCAAAACTTTGACGAGCAAAGGATACGGCTTCCAAGGCACTCTTTTTGAGTTGACCATCTTGTTGTTCCGCGTAAACCAATATTTTCATAACAATTTATATTTCTGAAGTGGATTATAATACTTTGGCCTGTTGATGCAGGGCCTCGACCAATTCATTCATTTGATGAACACCAAAAAATTGGCAAGCCTGTCGGCTTGGAGGAAGGGCATGATCCAGGACATGCATATCAGCACCTTTCCCCTGAGGGGCAAGGACTTGAAGCGGCTTGGTTCGAGCAGCCATGATGCCCCTCATGTTGGGAATACGTGGTTCGGTGAGCTCCTTCTGGCAGGTGATGACGGCCGGTAAATTAACTTCTAATTTCTCGCGACCTCCGTCCATATCCCTGCACACGATCATGCTGCCCCCTGCCCCACCCTCGATGGAAGTCGCCACGTTGACCAAGGGCCAATCCAAATATTCCGCAAGCATTCCACCCACCAATCCACCGTTGTAATCAATGGATTCCCGGCCTGCCAACACAAGATCAAAGGATGCGCTGCTTACAAAATGTGCGATTTCACCAGCCACTTGCCTTGCATCCATCGGGGCCGTATCGATACGAACGGCCTGATCCGCGCCAATTGCTAAGGCCTTCCGTAACACAGGCTCAGCATCGGCTCCACCCACATGCACCACCGTAATCGACCCTCCACCGCTTGCTTCGTTGAGCTCCAGGGCTTTGGTCAGCGCCAATTCATCGTAAGGGTTGATAATGTACTGCACCCCCGCTTTGTTAAGTTCTTTGTTATCGCTGCTAAAAGAAATTTTGGTGGTGGTATCCGGGACCTGGCTAAGGCAAACCAATATGTTCATGGGGCTTGTTTGATTTCTAGGGATTGAATCAGGAATACGATAAGAATGGGAAAGGGCGTCGCAATACGGAAATGGTCCGAATTAAACCCCTAGCATTCGATGACAAAAATAAGCGTTGGAGGCCCCGCCTCAAAGGCGATAATAGACCCCGCACATCAACCCAAACCCTGTTCGGGTACTTCGCAACACCAGCCCAAGATCAGGGGCCGACATGGGGTAAATCTGCTCCGAGGCCGAAGTCTCCGTCCAATAGACCGCAACATCCAAGGTCATAGAGCCCATTTTCCGTCCAGCGCCCACTGTAAACTGTCTCCGCGATTGATTCCATAGTCGTTCCACCAAGCCATCCACAAACGGTGTGGATGACCATTGATACCCCGCCCTAAAGGCAGCGGGGCCCTGCACCCATTCGGTACCGATCCTTAGTTGCTGGCCCATTTGCAGGGAATTGCGTACGGTTTGGTTCAGCTCCTTACCCCAATCTGAAATCTCGTAATCCAGGCTTTGTTCGTCCCAGATGCTGGCCACTCCCATACCCCTGTAACCCATCAAATCGTAGTCCAAGGAAATGAGGCCATTCCTACCCCAAAACACGGCCATAGAAAAAGTCGTCCTGTTGGACCCTTTATAATTCCAAACAAAAGGCGCCACCGTATCCGGGCTTGGCGAGTACGACTTCAGGATACCGGTTGAATCGCTCCACCTTGAGGTCAAATTGGCTTGATAATCCTCGGAAAGTTCTGTCCTTTCCCTGCCACTGTACGCCAGTCCCAACCTTAGCCAAGGTATGGGCTGCGCCTGGGCTCCAACCCTAAAAAAGTACCCCGAACCGGATACATCAAGCTGCCTATAATAATCGAATCGTTCAAAATTGAGGGTGCTATCCCGTAGATCGGCTTCGGTGTAAGTGGACTTCCATCGATAATCCAACCCCCTTAGGCCAAAGGAGGCGCCTATGCTCAAAATATTCTCGAAGCTGCTGGCCCAATGAAAACTGAATTCCGTTTGCCTCCCCCTGGATTGCCTGATTTCACTTTGTTGAATATTGGCTTTGGGAAGAACAGTTCCAAACATGGAATTAGGATTGGAGGTGTCTTTTGGGCCGATGAGTCCGCAATCGTACGCAAGACCAGAACCATAATCATCCAGGTTGGCGCCTAGGTTGTATTCATCTGCCCAATGGTGAAGTAATGAAGTTTCGGTATTGTAAGCACTGTATTCCCATTGGTCCGCTAAGTTCCTGTTCTGGCTGTACCCCATGCCCAAAGTATGTTGCCAAGAACCCGAAGCATTCATGGGGACCATGATGGAAAGGTCAGATAAAGGTAAACGATCCGTTCCAGAGGGAGTTTCAGTGTTCAGGTAGGCGTTGGAACGATTGTTGACCACCAAGCCCAGGGTGCCACCCAAGGTTAGTTTTCGAATACCTCCCATCGCTGCTGGGTTAACCAACACGGCCCCATAATCTCCGCCAAGGGCTCCGTTCGCCCCGGCCATGCCCGCGCTCCTTGCGGTAACGGCCATATCAGGTCTCCCGTATAACCATACGTCATTCAAGCCTTGGGCTCCCGATTCAAGACCTGTAACAAACAAGAATATTAACCCAACAAAGCAAATCCGTAGCGCTGAGTTCAATTTCATAAGAAATCGTAGACTTAACGCCTTGGTGAAAATGAACCGGAACGACCGGAACCCGAAGAAGAACCCGAAAAGGATCGGCTCGAACCTGAAGAGGAGCTGGTCGAAGAACCGGATGAAGAGCGCGGCGCAGAATATGTTGAGCGAGGCGTGCTGTACGATGAGCGAGGCGTGCTGTACGATGAGCGAGGCGTGCTGTACGATGAGCGAGGCGTGCTGTACGATGAGCGAGGCGTGCT
>VHBD01000130.1 GCA_016872125.1 Sphingomonadales bacterium | reverse complement strand
ACCGGCTTTGACGGACATGGCAATTTCCCGGCCTATGCGGGTAAAGGTTTTGGACATTTTGTCCCAGCGCGCAAATTTGCGGGCTTTTCGGTATTCAAAGGCTCTTCCCATGGTGAAGATTAATTTTCGCCGCGAATTTAAACCTGCCGCAAAGTTCCCAACGCTTCGTCCACGTATTGAAAGGTGGTTAAGATGGAGGAATGACCGTTAATGAGGGCAACATCATGTTCGAAATGAGCCGACAGGGCACCATCAGCGGTACGGACCGTCCATCCATCCTGCTCATGGCGAATGGATTTGGTCCCTGCATTGATCATGGGCTCGATGGCAAGCACCATGCCATCGACTAATCGAACTCCTTTCCCCTTTTTGCCGTAATTCGGGACTTCCGGTTTTTCGTGAAGTTGTCGTCCCAAACCATGGCCAACCAGTTCGCGGACCACACCGTAGCCCGCTGTTTCCGCATGGTATTGAATAGCGAACCCAATATCTCCTATCCTATTCCCTGCCTCGGCTTGGGCAATGCCGAGTTCCAGGCATTCGCGGGTAATACGTAACAAACGGGCAGCACTTTCGGAAATAGTTCCAACCGCAAAGGTGAAGGCTTGGTCACCTATGAAATCGTTCAATTTCACCCCGCAGTCGATGGAAACGATATCTCCATCCCGTAGGGCCTGCTGGGTCGGTATCCCGTGCACCACCTGGTCGTTGGGCGAAATGCATAAAGTGTTGGGAAATCCATACAGCCCCTTGAAGGCAGGAATTCCCCCCATGTCCCGGATATAGGTTTCTGCTACACGATCCAACTCCAAGGGGGTAATCCCGGGTTTCACCAAGGGAGCAATGGCCCCCAAGGTCCTGCTCACCAAATCGGCAGCAAGACGGCAGCATTCAAGCTCTTCGGGGCTTTTGAGGTGAATCATCGGGACCTTATTTCCCGAACAGCCTGGCCCAAAAACCTCTCTTTTTGCGAGCCTCCCGGTAGTTGAAATGCGCTTTTTCGTTTTCGAGTTGGTGAAAGAAAGGGCCATCCTCGGGATGCAACATTTGATAAATTTCACTCCATCCTCGGAATCCACCCACGTTACGATCGTCAATGAAAATGTCGGCATTGACCTTGCGTGCACTTACCTCCGGTTCCAAAACCTCTCCCGGAAAGTTCGCATTCACCGCATAAAATTCCACACCGTTCGCTTTGCAGTAATCTACCGCCTCTTGGAGGGCTTTTCCTTCACGGATGCTCCAAAGAATTAATTTATGACCTCTTTCTTGGAGGCGTTTGAGCGTTGCAAAGGCAAACAGCATTTCTTGCCCTATGGCTGGATAGGCATGCTCAACGACCGTGCCGTCGAAATCGACCGCAATAGTTTTAGACTTTTCGTTGATAACACCTTGCATAGAGCGATTTTGAAAATCTTGGCCAGAAAGGATTTAATAGGTGAAGACCGATCCGTAGAGGGCGTTCTGCGGATCAATGCACATGACCGGAATCTGTGCCTGGTTATTCACAATGTGTTCACCATCTGTTTCCGAAGCAGAAAGGATATCCAAGAGTCCACGGTGATCGCCGGTCATGATGGTAAGCAGGTCAGCTTCTGCCTTGATGGAGTATTGGATGATTTGGTCTACGTAGCGCTTGCCGTCTTCGATCTCATATGCAATTTGATAGGGGATTCCTTGAGCATCAAAGTGCCTAGTTGCAAAATGAGTATTGTTATCAACGGCGTGCTTGAGGAATTCATCCGTTTCCAACGAGGCGAAAATATGGACGGTTCCATCAAAGATTTTAGCTAGGGCAGCCGTTTGAAAGGTCTTTTGTTTGGATTCTTTACCGGCATCCATGGGCATCACAATGGTTTTGTAGCCGTGCGGCCTGATGGGCCTTTCTTGAACAATGATATCCGGTACGACAGATTTTTCAGCGATTTTCATCACGTTGGAACCAAACAAATGCTGCAATCCTACGGGGCCTGAGGTTCCAATGATGACCAATTTGGCTTTGGACTCCTCGGCATACTCCGGGATGGTGGTGAAGATGGAGCCGGTGACCATCTCGTAGCCCGTTTCGATGCCCGATTCCTTTTGAACCCTGCTCGCCAGGCTTGCCATACGATCGTTAAGGTCCTTGAGGCTGATTTTGTCTCGCCGCATCAAGGATTTGCTGTCCGAATTCACCACATGGAGAAGCTGGATTGCATGGTTGCCTTTGCGGGCTATCAGGGTGGCATGCTGAATCGCACAGTCACAAGGAGGGGTGAAATCGTAGGGAACGAGGATCATGGTATTGTTTTGAATGGAATTAACCGAAGGAAAGTCAAAGATAAATTTAGGCCAAAGATACCATTTGCAGGGTCATTCCTTGACCGGAGCTTCTTAAATCGCAGGACTTTAGAACAGACCTTATTCGATGCGTTCCAGGCAGCCCAAGGTGGGTATGGCAGGGCGTATTCGCCCCTGAAGGTCAAAGCCCAACGCAGGATAGGTCGATCGAAGGTCCTCGCCGGCACGGTATGCTGGGCTCAAGGTGTCGATGGTATAAATCCGCTCGGAGGGATTTTTGAATTTTGGGTACGTGTAAAGGAGGTTCTGACCCCGCCAACCTCTCAAGCTACGAAGGATGCTGTACCTAATGTTGTAGGAAACGTTGCCCAGGCCGCTGGTATCCAGCGCCAATTCTTCGTCTGCATTTCCCCAGAGGATGCAATTGAACAAGTCCAGAGATGCATTGTTGGGACGCGGGGGTTGTCCTAAATTCCTGTTGCTCAGCACAAAGAGTGGGTACGATCTGGGAAATTCAGAATTCATGTGCACAAAGGTGCTGTGCCTGAACCGGTATATACCCCCGTAATCCCCCAGAAAATTGAATAAACCGCAGTTACTTACCAAAACATTATCTCCTTCGATATGGGCAGTGTTACCAAAAATTCCGGCCTGGGCAAAATGATCCACCCAAACGCTTTCGAGCCGAAGATTGGGTCCTAATCCATTGACAGGCAAGGAGTCCACGCGAATTCCCACCGATCCGTTTCGCAGCACGACATGGCGCATGAAATGATTACCCGAACCTCGAAGCAAATGAATTCCGTTCCATGCACCGGCAAGATCCCTATAGAAGGGGTCCAAACGATCACCGCGCATTTCGATGGGCGATTCCGCCGTGCCCTGGGCTCGCAATGTACCCAGGACATAGAGGGTGGAGCCCCCATTGAAATAGATTTTGGTGCCCGGTTGTATCCACAGGGTGGCCATGGAATCGACGAGAATGGAATTGTAAATCACCACGGGCTTCTCGTTGGTCCATACTGAGGTACCGATGATGGAATCCTTGTAGAAGCGAGCGTTCTGTCCGTAGGCTGTCAACATGACTTTGCCAGTGCGGTTACCCATCACAAAAAACACCGAATCTGTGACCAAATAGGGGGTTAAGCTGTCGTTAGGGTCCACGGTCACTTCCGCAAAAATATAGAGGCTATCCTTGGCCGCTAAGCGCAGTCCGTTTACTCGGTTGGCTGCGAGCCCGTTGATGTTGAGCCTAAAGCCCGAAGGCCTGCTCCCGGTGGAGGCCGCCATGGTGGAACCGAGAAAAACTTGGTCGATCAATAAATCCGTTTCCGTGGGATTGTACACCTTGAAACGCCGGGTGATGGAGGAGGCTTGAACCAGAACCGTATCGAAGAGCAAGGTATCGGTTTCGTAGCGCAAGTCCACACTCAAACCTCCCTCAAAGCGATCCGGTCGGCATCCAATGCTCATCAGGCTCCCCCACATGACCATACCAAGCAAACCAATGGGGAGGATTCGCATGATCCAAACAGGAAAATGTTGTATTAGCGGAGTTCTATTCATCTCGCCAAGGTCCCAAACGCCTTGCTGACCGCAAAAGTACTTGTTTGTGCCTCAAAAACACCGATTTACCCATATACAGACCAACAATGAAGCACCCCGGATGACCCCAGGATATTAAATGGTTTTGGAAGTCGCGGATCAAGATTGCCCGTGAGGCCTTCTCCAAATTGAATACTATTAAACTGTCTGCATTTGAGGGGTACTTACAAAAAGAAATCCTCCCATGCCTTCGTAAGTAGCTGATTTTCAGTGGGCCCTGTTGGGTTCGAACCAACGACCACCTGATTATGAGTCAGACGCTCTAACCGGCTGAGCTAAGGGCCCGTCTGCGGATGGCTGAACCGATCGGCAGAAGTGGGGCGAAGTTAAGAAAGGGAGCCTAGCCTTCGTCAACCGGGCGGATGAATTTGAGGGGGACGGTGACGACCACAGACCTTTGGAGGATGTCAAAGTCCACCCGGACGCTTTGGTTGCTGCTTTGTTTGATGAGAATCCCGGTTTGACCCATGAGGGGGCCTTGTTCGACCCGAACCCGCTGACCAGGGGTTAATTGCAGGGAGGTCACTTCCATTTCATAGGTTGAATCCAAAAGCCGCCGCAGGGTTTCCATTTCGGAATCCCGCAGAATGGCGGGTTTCCCCTCGTGAAAGAGGTAACG
>VHBD01000129.1 GCA_016872125.1 Sphingomonadales bacterium | reverse complement strand
TCACTCCGAAGCAGGGGAAGCCTCCGAGGCTGCATCTCCTTCCGTACGATCGCCAAACTCAGGGCGGGGTCCACGATCACCACGTTCAGGGCGGGGTCCACGATCACCACGTTCAGGGCGGGGTCCACGCTCTGGACGGTCACCGCGCTCCGGGCGGGGGGAACGCTCAGGCATTCCCTCCGGGCGGGGCAGCAAAGCTTTGGCCGATAACCTGAATTTACCAGTCTTCGGATCCACTTCAACGAGCTTAACCTGCAATTCTTGTCCTTCGGTGAAGACACCGTCCATAGTTTCAATACGCTCCCAGCGGATTTCGGAAATGTGCAAGAGACCATCTTTGCCCGGCATAAATTCTACAAAGGCGCCAAAGGGCATGATCGATTTGACTTTCCCGTGGTAAACAGCTCCTATCTCTGGCTTGGCTGCGATGCCTTTGATTCGTGCAACCGCTTTGTCCATCCCCGCCTTATCGGCCGTGTAGATTTGTACGATACCCTGTTCTCCCTTTTCTTCAATGCTGATGGTGGAACCGGTCTCACGTTGTATTTCCTGAATGATTTTACCACCAGGTCCAATGACCGCGCCAATAAATTCACGGTCAATGGTCAGTTGGGTAATCCGTGGGACATGAGGTCGGTAGTCTTCACGAGGACCGGCCAAGGCCTTGCTCATTTCGTTCAAAATATGAGCTCTACCTGCAGATGCCTGGGATAAGGCCTTTAGCAAAACCTCGTACGGTAACCCATCAATTTTGATGTCCATTTGGCAGCCGGTAATTCCATTGGCTGTCCCGGTCAACTTGAAATCCATATCACCCAAATGGTCTTCGTCACCAAGGATATCGGACAAGACCTTGAAGCGGTTGCCGTCGGTAATCAGACCCATCGCAATCCCGGAAACAGGAGCCTTGATTTTAACACCGGCATCCATCAATGCCAAAGCCCCTGCGCAGACCGTGGCCATCGAAGATGACCCGTTGGACTCAAGAATGTCTGATACAATACGAATCGTGTAGGGGCATTCTTCTTGTGGAGGGAGGACTTGCTTGAGCGAACGCATCGCAAGGTTCCCGTGTCCAATTTCACGGCGCCCCGGACCCCTGTTAGGACGGGTTTCCCCAGTGGAAAAGGAGGGGAAATTGTAATGCAAAAGAAAATTGTTGAAGCCACTGATCACCGCTCCATCGATCATTTGCTCATCTTCTTTGGAACCCAAGGTCACCGAGGTCAGGGACTGGGTCTCCCCACGGGTGAACAAAGCAGAACCGTGAGTGGCTGGCAAAAATCCAGCTTCGCACCAAATAGGTCGAACCTCGTCCAAACGGCGACCATCAAGGCGACGCTCTTCGTCCAAAATCATGTTCCTCATGGCGCGGTACTCCACATCGTGGAAGTATTTCTTAACCAAAAACTTATCCACTTCAGCACCCTCTCCCATCGAGGCCACAAATTCCTCAAGGACCTTACGAAAACCTGCCGAACGCTCATGCTTGGGAGCGCCAGACTTGGCTACCGAATAAACTTTGTCGTAACAAAAGCTTTCCACGGCCTTTTGTAAGGCTTCGTCGGAGCGTTCATGGCAATAGGTCCGGGTCATGACACCCACCTTGGATCTCAGATCCAGTTGGGCTTGGCATTGCTCTTTGATGGCATTGTGCGCAACCAAAATGGCTTTGGCCAAATCTTCTTCAGAGCATTCCTTGGCCTCTCCTTCCACCATCATGACATTTTGCATAGTCGCGGCGACCATCAGATCCATGTCCGCTGTTTCAAGCAGGGTCCGGGTAGGGTTGATGACCAATTGTCCGTCAACACGGGCCACTCGAACCTCGGAGATAGGACCATGGAAAGGGATATTGGAAACCGCAAGCGCTGCAGAAGCGGCTAGGCCAGCCAAGGCATCCGGGAGGATTTCCGCATCCGAACTAAAAAGGGTCACCTGTACTTGGGTGTCGGCGTGATAATCTTCCGGAAACAATGGGCGCAACGCTCTGTCAATCAATCGACTGATGAGGATTTCATAATCCGACAAACGGCCCTCTCTGCGTTGAAAGCTCCCAGGGATTTTGCCTGTTGATGCAAATTTCTCTTGGTAATCCACCGTGAGCGGCATGAAGTCCACGTCCTCTTTGGCTTCTTTGGCGGAAACCACCGTAGCGAGCAAGCGGGTATCGCCCATGCTCAAGAGAACGGCACCGTCAGCCTGTCTGGCCATTAGGCCCGTTTCCAAGGTGATCACCCTACCGTCTGGCAGGTTAATGGATTGAATATGCGATGTTGGTTTCATAGATATTGTTGTTTATAAAATGTTAAATTATTTGAAAAAGCCACTCCAATGCTCCAAAGAGCCCAATTTTGGGTTTGAAATTCGAACCGAAAAGGAGCGAAAAAAAGCGGCACAATGGCCGCTAATTTTCAAATTACCTACGAAGATTCAACTTCTCGACAATGGCCCTGTAACGAGCAATGTCAATCTGTTTGAGGTAATTCAATAAATCCCTGCGCTTTCCGACCATTTTGACTAAGGAAAGCTGGGTGGAATAGTCTTTCTTGTTTTTCTTAAGGTGTTCGGTCAGGTGAGAAATCCTGAAGGAGAACTGGGCAATTTGGCTTTCAGCCGTGCCGGAGTCCTGAGCATTTTGGCCGTAACGGCTGTAGATCTCTGCTCTTTGGGTTTTGTCTAGGTACATTTTCCGCTTGTTTGGGGCCGCTGGTTCGGTTTTGTAGATTTTCGGGGTTAGATGAACCGATTTAGGGTATAGCCGCTGGTGAATTTTAAATTTAGGAATGCAAAGATAGCCTCAAGAGCCCGTTTTTCCAAATCAATGCCTCAAAAGATCCATGAGCCTGGCCAGGGTCTCTTTGAGCTTATGCCGTGGAACAATCAAGTCCAAGAACCCGCTCTCCAACACCGACTCGGCCGACTGAAACCCCTCAGGCAAATCTTTTTTGATGGTTTCTTTGATAACCCTTGGTCCTGCGAAGCCAATCAAGGCCCCGGGCTCTGCTAGATTGAAATCCCCCAGCATCGCGAAGGATGCCGTGACCCCGCCCGTTGTTGGGTCGGTCATTAAGGAGAAATACGGAATCCCTTCTTGGTCCGCAAGCGCCAATTTGGCCGAGGTTTTGGCCATTTGCATCAGGGAGTAGGCGGCCTCCATCATCCTGGCCCCCCCTGAACGTGAAATCACCAGGACAGGGCACTTCAAGGCCCTGGCATGGTCTATGGCTCTGGCGATCTTCTCCCCCATCACCGTGCCCATGGAACCCCCAATAAAATCAAAGTCCATGCAGGCGACCACCAAGTCGTGTCCCTCCAATTTCCCATGAGCGGCGCGAAGGGCATCCTTGAGCCCTGTCTTGGCCTTGGCATCTTCCAGGCGAGCAGCGTAGTCTTTGGTATCCACAAAGTTGAGTGGATTCAATGAAATCAGATTTGCGTCCAACTCTTGGTAAGTACCTTCATCGAACAAGATCCCAAAATAGCCCTCCGACCCCAAGCGATGATGGTAATCGCATTTGGGACATACCGAAAGATTCTCATGAAGGTCTTTGGTCAAAACCGATGCTTTGCAGGATGGGCATTTGAACCATATCCCATCGGGCACCTCAAGTTTCTCCTCGGTGGAGGTGGTTACCCCTGCGGTTGAACGTTTAAACCAGGCCATTTTGATTTGCTCAATATAAGGCTAAGCGATATCCACGGATGGGTCCAAATACACATCCTGGACTTTGTGGAGCAAGTCAATACCTTCGTTCATGGGGCGTTGGAAGGCTTTGCGGCCCAAGATGAGTCCTGATCCCCCAGCTCGCTTGTTGATGACCGCCGTGGCAACCGCTTCGCTTAGGTCGTCGGCACCTTTGGACTCACCGCCTGAATTAATCAAACCCGCGCGCCCCATGTACCCGTTGGCCACTTGGTAGCGGCATAAATCAATGGGGTGATCGGTGGTCAATTGATCGTAGACCAGTTTGTGGGTTTTGCCATGTTTGGTGGCCAAATATCCGCCGTTGTTGGTGGGTAATTTCTGTTTGATGATATCCGCTTGGATGGTTACGCCCAAATGGTTGCCTTGGGAGCTCAAATCGGTGGAGGTATGATAATCAACGCCATCCACCTTGAAACCGGGATTCCTCAGATAACACCAGAGGATGGTAGCCATTCCGAGGGAATGGGCCTCTTCAAAGGCCTCTGCAATCTCAACCAATTGCCTGCGTGATCCTTCTGAGCCAAAGTAAATGGTTGCACCCACGGCTACGGCTCCCATATCCCAGGCATCGCGCACCGAGCCAAACATAATTTGGTCGTACTCGTTCGGATACGAGAGAAATTCGTTGTGGTTGATTTTGACGATAAAGGGAATTTTGTGGGCATAACGTCTTGCAACAGAGCCCAATACCCCAAAAGTGGAAGCAACGGCATTACAACCGGCTTCGATGGCTAAGCGAACGATATTCTCGGAATCAAAGTAGATCGGGTTGGGAGCAAAGGAGGCTCCTGCAGAATGCTCAATTCCCTGGTCCACAGGGAGAATCGAAAGATATCCGCTACCCGCCAAGCGACCGGAGCCGTAGAGGGTTTGCATGCTTCTC
>VHBD01000128.1 GCA_016872125.1 Sphingomonadales bacterium | reverse complement strand
CCGTCTTGCTTGCCAAGCTGATCGGTTTGCCCTGATCGGCACTCTCGGCGGCGGCAAGCTCTTCGGCGTGCCCCTCGATCAAATCCGCCAAGCGGTATAGCAAAGCCGAACGCTTTTCGACCGCCATCCCCGACCAGGCCGGAAAGGCCGCCGCCGCCGCCTCCACCGCCATCGCAACATCGGACGCATCCGAATCCGGAAACCGCCCCATCACCTGTCCCGTGGACGGATTCACATTCTCCAACCATGCACCCCCCAGCGCCGGCTGCATTTGACCGTTGATATAATTCAAAAGATCTTCACCAGGCTCCCAGAGGGATGTTCGTACCATAGAATTCTCAGAGACGTTCATCTTAGTCCGTTAAAAAAATAGTATTACACAATGACCGGGGATTACAAATTAGGCGTACGCCCCCCATCGACCGGCAAATGAATTCCGTTGATGTATCCTGCGGCCGGCGAAGCCAAAAAAGCCACCGCGGCAGCGACCTCTTCCGGTGTTCCAAAACGCCCGGCGGGGATTTCGGCCAGCATTTCCTTTTGGATATCCTCCACGCTGTGCCCTTTGGACGCCGCCTTGCCTTCGATAATGGAAACCAAGCGTTGGGTCAGGGTGGCCCCTGGCAAAACATTGTTCACCGTAATCCCCCAAGGAGCCAATTCCACCGAAAGTGTTTTGGACCAATTGGCCACCGCCGCCCGGATCGTATTGCTTACGCCCAATCCCCGAAGAGGGGCCTTTACAGAAGTTGATATAACATTGATAATTCGTCCGTAGCCGGCTGCCTTCATTCCCGGTAACACCGCCCGCATTAATTCATGAGCGGCCAACAACTGCTGTTTCCACGGCGCGTCAAAGGCCTCCGTAGCCGACGTATGCAGTGCCCCGGCCGGTGGACCCCCGCTGTTGTTCACCAAGATATGCACCACTTCTTCTGAACCACGTCCCCACGACCCGTACCCTTCCCGGATCTGCTGCAAATTCTGCAAATCCACCGCCCAAAACGCATGCCCATCGCCCCCCAATTCTTTCGATCGCTGCTCCAGGGCCTCGGCGGTTCGGGCCACCATAACAATCCGTGCACCGGATGCTGCCAAAGCCTTGGCCGTGGCCCATCCAATGCCCTGACTGGCCCCGCAGACCAGGGCCGTTTTGCCTTCGAGATTTCCATAAGGTTGCATTCGCACAAAATACAACCCGCCCTGCCTACCCCGCCTTGGGGCCTAACTTCTTTCGGAAATAGGCGCAGCAGGCCTGCAGTCCACAGTCCCCGCATCGGGGATTGCGGGCCACGCAAACCCTCCGACCGTGCAAAATCAACCAATGATGGGCCTTGGGAACCAAGGCCTCCGGGATATGCCGCATCAACTGAACCTCAGTGGCCAGCGGGGTTTTGGCGCCGCGGGTCAAGCCCAATCGAGCCGAAACCCGAAAAACATGGGTATCCACCGCCATCGCCGCCTCTCCGTGGAGTACCGATAAAATCACATTGGCGGTTTTGCGACCCACCCCGGGTAAACCCATCAAATCCTCCCGGGCCGACGGGACTTCGCCCCCAAAACGCTCCATCAACAACTGAGCCAAACCCGCCAAATGCCTGGCTTTGGCATTGGGATATGAAATGGAGGCAATCAGACCCCGTATGACGTCTTCCCCGGCCGCCGCCATCGAAGCCGCATCCGGCAAGCGGGCAAACAAGGATTGCGACACGATATTCACCCTCTTGTCGGTGCATTGGGCGGACAAAACCACCGCCACCAACAACTCAAAGGGATTGCGGTACAGCAATTCCGTCTCCGCCTCCAAACCGCTTTCCTCAAAATACTGTAGAACCGCGGCATAACGCTCTTTGATCGTCATGCCCCAAAACTACCGCCAAGGCTTCTAAGCCTTGCCAATTTTTAATCCGTCATCAAGGTCTCCAACCTCGCCAGCACCGCGGGGGAAACAGTGGGGGATGGAAAGGGCTGCAAATCGGCTCGTAGCCAATGAAGGAGGTTGTTCATGACCCGGTGTTCCTCCTGCAATTCCGGGTCGGATATCAACTGATGCTCAAAAGCAGCCGACGAGGCCGGCGGCAATTCGTTGAATACATGCAAAATAAGTTGATCCTGAAGGGTTAGGGTTTCGTTCATAGGCCATTTTGTTTAGCATAACGCAGACCTTTCCCCTTTCTTATCCAAAGAGGCATATTCCTCGACGAATCAAGCAGCCCAAGAACCGCAGCCCTGGGCTACAAAACAATGCCCTTCTGGTGAATCAATTTGCGGAGATTGCTCAAGGCGTACCGCATACGGCCTAGGGCGGTATTGATGCTCACTCCGGTAGCCTCCGAAATTTCTTTGAAGCTGAGGTCCCCGTAGATCCGCATAATCAGCACCTCACGCTGCTCTTCGGGCAGACGGGCGACGAGCTGCTTCACCTTGGTTATGGATTGCTTTATCATCAATTTGTCTTCGGCATGCATCTCCGTATCGGTCATTTGCTCCATGGGGTCCCAATCATCATGGGCCCGCACCATAGGCATTTTGCCATTCCGCCTGAAATGATCAATGCAGAGGTTGTGCGCGATCCGAAGGATCCAGGGCAGGAATTTCCCTTCCTCGTTGTAACGACCGGCCTGCAAGGTCTGCATGGCCTTCAGGAAAGTGTCCTGAAACAGATCCTCGGCCAGCTCTTGATGCCGAACCAGCTGGTAGATGGTAGTAAAAACGCGGGATTTGTGGCGGTGCATTAACACCGACATGGCGGCCTGATGGCCTGAAACATAGCGCCGAATCAGCTCCTGATCGCTAACGCCCATGACTTGTGAAGACATAGAGAGGGGTTTAGGTTAGCGTAGGGTCTGCTTCGATAGGCGCTTGTTTGGGTTTATAGTTTGACTTGTAAAATCAAAGATATTCAGAAAATCTGAAAAACAAAGCCTTTCTAAAATTTTTGTTTTGTAGCCCAAAGCCGTTGACCTTTGCAGTCCATCTTGGCCAAACCTCGAATGCCCAGCCCCCCTAAAGCTACCCAATCCGCCCCCAAGTCTGCACCGAACGGGATCGAGATCCGCAATGCGAGGATGCATAACCTCAAGGGGATCCATGTCACCTTGCCCCGTCACAAACTGGTGGTGGTGACCGGCCTATCCGGATCGGGGAAGTCCAGCCTCATTTTTGACACCCTTTATGCCGAAGGGCAAAGACGATATGTCGAAAGCCTCTCATCCTATGCCCGACAATTTCTGCAGCGCATGCCCAAGCCCGAAGTGGACGATATCCGCGGGCTTAGTCCGGCCATGGCCATTGACCAACACCACCTTGCGCGAAACCCGCGATCCACGGTAGGGACCACGACCGAGATCTACGACTATATGCGCTTGCTCTTTGCGCGTTGCGGTCATACCCTGGATCCTGCGAGTGGCCTCGAAGTCAAAGCCCATCGAACCGAAGATGTGGTGAAAGAGGCGACAGACTTGTGGAAAAAAGATACCCGGCAAGAACTCAGCGTGTGCGCGCCTTTGCCAACCGTGGAAAACGCCAGGGTCCAAGGAAATTGGGAATTATTGCAACAACATCTTGAAGATTTGTTACAAAGAGGCTATACTCGGCTAAAGTCTATCCGATCCAGCGGGGGGGAATTCCCTATGCTTGGTATTCAAGAGGTCTTGGACAGCAAGTCCCTTGCCAAGGCCTCCAAATCCGATACCGGCCATTGGCATTTGGTCCTCGACCGGCTTGTACCCCCTGATCAGGAAGGGTTGAGCCGTTTGAGCGAGGCCGTTGAACAGGCCTGGGTGGAGGGCGATGGTCAAGCCTGCTTGGTGATGGGCCGTGTGATCAAGACCTTTAGCCAACGCTTTGAACTTGAGGGGAAAGCCTTCGAAGCGCCTTCGTTGCAATTGTTTAATTTTTCGGGGCCTTACGGCGCTTGTCCCCGTTGCGAGGGCTTCGGTTCCATTCTGGGGATAGACCCTGATTTGGTGATTCCTGACAAGCGGAGGAGCGTGTACGACGGCGCCATTGCGCCTTGGAAAGGGGAGAAAATGGGTGAATGGAACGAGGCCCTTATCCACGCGGCGGCCAAATTTCGCTTTCCGATTCATAAGCCTTACCAAGATTTGAGCGATGAATTCAAAGCATTGTTATGGGAAGGCAATAAGCACTTTGATGGGCTGGATGCCTTCTTTCGAATGCTGGAAGAGAACACCTACAAAATTCAATACCGGGTTATGTTATCGCGTTATCGCGGCAAGACGACTTGCCCCGATTGCCAAGGCACCCGACTTCGTCAAGACGCCTCCTGGGTTCACCTCCTGGGCGATGATGGAACGCGGTGGAACCTGCATCAGTGGATGACCCAGCCTGCGGGGGACCTTTGGGCCTTGTTGAAGAATTTTAAGGTACAGGCCTCGGACGCCGAAGCGGCTCGCCGACCCCTGGAAGAAATTGTACGTCGCCTTGGGTACCTCTGCGATTTGGGGCTCGAGTACCTGACCATGCACCGTTTGAGCAATTCCTTATCGGGAGGGGAGTCTCAGCGAATCAAATTGGCCACAACTCTGGGGAGCAGCTTGGTCGGCTCCTTGTATATCCTAGACGAACCCAGCATTGGGCTTCATCAGCGG
>VHBD01000127.1 GCA_016872125.1 Sphingomonadales bacterium | reverse complement strand
TAGATGAGAGGCTTCGAGCCCGGTAAATTGCGGTGGGAATTCAGGAAGGATTGAGGGTCCATGGCCATGAAACCGGCGTCTTCCAAAACTTGAACGACGCCTTGACCCACCCGCCCGCTTCCACAAACCAAAACCCTATAAGGGCTACCGTCTTGGTTGGCGATGAGCGAGGTTTCCGTTTGGAGGATATGTTGCAATTCTTGATAAGAACCTGTTTCAACAGCCTTTGGCCAGGTGTAGGTGCCGCTGCGTAAACCCCGCATTCGCAATCCATGCCATGCCCCCACGATCCCTGCCCAATACCCAAAGGCTACCGTCCTTTGACCCGATTCGTTGGTCATCAATTCATAATCGTGCAGGGTGATTCGATTTCGAACCATATGCTGCATCAATTCTTGATTGGAAGGCTGTGCCTTGATGGTATGCGAAAAAAAGGCAAAGGCATGATCCGGGAGTAGTTGGTCCAAAGCCACTTCTTTGACACCAAAGATGAGGTCACATCCTAACAAATCTTCTTGCACGATGCATCCTGCATCGCGGTATTGAAGATCCTCGAAGCAACGAAACGACGAGGGTTGTACCCGAATTTCAGTCCCTGGATAGGCTTCCATAAGGGCCCTGCAATCCTCCGGAACCAAGGGGGTACGAAGATCGTGAGGTTTTTTGGATTCACGTAAAATTCCTAATCGGAAAGGCTGGCTGGGATTCATCCGCGTGCAGAGGTTTAGCGTTGCAGATGTTCTGGGAGCCCAAGCGGGAACAGTTCCGTGAGGAGGCGTTGATCTCCGATAACGTTCTTCAAATTCCATAACACAAATTGAATATCTACTCCGATGGATCGGCTGTAGTCTGCATTCCATGCAAAGTCGTTGATGGTTGCCCCAAAAGCCCTGTCGAAATTCACTCCTACCAATTCGCCGTCAGCATTCATGACCGGAGACCCTGAATTCCCTCCGGTAGTGTCCAGGTTGTACAAAAATGCCAAAGGAATATCCTCTGACTTGGTTCTTGGTTTTTTTATGGTTTGGGTTTGATCCCTTGCTGCATCCACCATGGTGATGGCCAAATCCCCAAATCGCTGTTCTTGATTTGGCTGTTCGGGTGTTTGGGTCAAGGCAGGGTAACCTTGACGAATTGCGCGGTATAAGGTGGAGTCGATACGGTAATCGGGATGCCCTGTGGATGCTTTTTCGAACATGCCGTTCAGGGTGGTGAATGGCCGATGATAAACTCCATCTTCCGGCGAGAAACCTTGGACCTTACCGTAGGTTAAACGCAAGGTGCTGTTGGCGTCCGGAACAAAGGATTGGTTGAGTATTTGAAGACGTAAATCAAGATAGGCGGGTAAGTTGGCGCTCAATCGGGCCGTCCAATCGCTTTGTTCCTGCTTGATGCGCAAGGACAAACTGCGCCAATAATTCCCTAGGGCCTGCGTCCATTTGGATTCTTCTGGAAAGTCTTTGGACTGTTCAATTTGATCCAACCATGCATTCCATTTCCCTAATCGGATGTCCTGCGGTAGTAATTCCGAATTTTGGGTTACAAAATAGTGGAGGACGTCCTTTTCGAGGGAACCACGCCAGCTGCCCCGGTTCTTCTCTTTCCAAACATTGAATGCTTTGGCTTCGACTTCGATGAGGGAGTCTTTGGATGGATTGTTCTTCAAAGCGGAGAGCCGGTCCTTGAAGTCCGCTTGACGGATCATGCATTGCATCGCTTTGGATTGACCTGCAAGGTGTTGAAAATTCAAATGCAATTCAGCACGTTGATGCATGGCCAAGTACAAGGAATCCAAGGCGTTCATGGCGATCAATGCATTCGCTTGACCCGCTTGCCGGCATGCCTTGTCCACCGATTCAAATTGCGCAAGGATTGGGACGCGGCGTAGGCCTTGCAATTTACCTCGGTAGTTTTTGGAGGTATTGGCTAGTGATTTGATACGGGAAGACCATAACAAGGATTCACTTGTGGATAGCTCGCTTTGTTTTTCCAATCGTTGGATAATCCAATCAAAATTCTTTTGGGTAATGGGGAGTAATTTTTCGGCCTGGTAGCGCAGATAAGAGGCGGGGTATTGGCGAAAAGTCCTACCGGGATAGCCCATAATCATCACGAAATCATTTTCGGCAAGGGGCTTTTGGGCGATGGGCAAATACGCAATAGGCTTGAAAGGGATATTCTCGGGGTGATAAGTCCGTGTTTCTCCTTTGGGTCCTGTATAGGCTCTAAGGAAGGTATAATCTCCGGTATGACGCGGCCAAACCCAATTATCGGATTCCCCACCGAATTCCCCAATGGCACGGGATGGGGCATAGACGATACGAATGTCACTGAGTACGGTGTATTGAAACAATACATACGATTTTCCCGGAAACATTTCCGAAACCTCGAACGTCGAATTGCTGTCTTTGGCTGCAGCGGTTTTTTCGAGAGAGGTCATGCGTTCTTTGATCGCTTTCTGCCTATCCACAGGGCGGTCGGTACCGGGAAGGTCGGCGAGAATTCGTTCGCTGCAATCCTCAAAGCCAACCGTAATGCGGAGGCTGAGTCCTTTGGCAGGAATTTCGCCGGTCATTTTGCTCGCATAAAATCCTCTTTCGAGATGATTTTCCTCAGGGGTGCTGACTGCCGCTACGGCATCGAAGGCGCAATGGTGATTGGTTACCAAGAGTCCCTCGGAAGACACAAAGGAACCAGAACAACCGCCTACCCTCACCAAGGCAGGGAGCAGTCCTTTGTTGCTTAGGCTCAAAACCAGGCTGGGATCCATGCGCAGGCCGGCTTTGATAAGGGCTTCCTTCTGAATGGCTAGGGGAGGATACATCCCCTCATCAGGCACGGCGTAGGCTGCATGCTTGCCAAAGACCAAAAGCAGCAGCCCTAACAACATCCGCATGATTAAACGATGCGGAAACATAGCCTTTTGGGCAAAAGGTTGGGAGAATGCGTAGAAGATATGTTTTTTCATGGTAAATATCAAGCGTTGATTCAGGGAAAATGTTGATCGTTGATTCAGAGTATTTCAAGATTTAGCTGTTGCACAATGGCTTCTTGAGCGGATTGCATCAAGAGTCTTGCCGCCTTTCCAACATGGCCATCGCATTGTTGGAGGACATCATTGGAGAGGATCGAGGGGAGTATATCAAAGCGTATAGTTTGTCCAAAGGGAATGGGAAGGAAATTCCATTGAGCCAATCTCCATGAATCGCGAATAGCCACAGGAACCAATTCCACTTGAGGATTGGATTGCATCAATTGTTCTAGGCCTCCGCTTCGGAAGACTGCAGATTTTCCATCTCGAGCTCGCGTTCCCTCTGGGAAGTACAAAACATTTTCTCCGCTTCTTGCAATGCGTTCACCTAACTTTCGCATAGCTTCCAGAGATTGCTGCGGGTTTTGGCGTTGGATGGCGATCACGCCACCGGCTTTGAAATTATACGATACGGATGGGATGCCTTGGGACAATTCGGCTTTGGAAACCAAAACCAAGCGGAAGGAGCGAAGCTTCCAAATCAAAGGAGGAATATCGTTGAGGCTTTGATGGTTGGCGATAAAGATGCGGGTCATTGGATGCTGAGCAGTACCCGAGGTCGATGCCGGTATCGACAAGGCATGTGGGTGCCTGTTCCATGAGATTCGGCAGGCATTCAGCCACAATGCACCGTACAAGAGTCTATTCATCAGATGAATTCCTTTCTGATGAGCTTCGTATCCAAAAACCAAATGAATCAAGCGCAGGCATGGATCAAAAACAAGGACAATAACCCCAAAAGCCAGCAAATACAAGGGAGTTCCTAGCCAACCTAGCAAGCGTGATGTTTTGGAATTCGAAAAAATGCGGGTAGTCATGGCCTAAAGGCCGAAAATACGGCCTGTTTCGTTCTTCCGAAGGAATTTCCTTCATAGAAAGGAATCCTAACCTGCGCTAACTGCTTTGGCAGGTATTTGCATTGTTTCTCTTGGATTTAAGGGAGACGGTGGAACATTTTTCATGATTCGGTGTTTTAAAATCATGAAATCATTGAAAATGCTGCTTATCGGTCTGCTTTTGTTTTTAGCTTTTCTGGCCGGTACACGGCTCTTAGCCTTCGAGAAGGTCCCTGAGCCTGCATTCAAGAGCTTGGCTAAATTGAGTGGGGGTGTGGAAGTCAGAGAATACCCTTCTTTGGTGGTGGCCAAAACTAGTTTGAGCCGTAATTCATTGGATGGTCCCGCCAATGAAGGATTCCGAGTGGTTGCCCGTTATCTTTTTGGGGGTAACGACCGTTCCGAATCCATGGCCATGACAGCGCCGGTGGTTATGGACATGGGCGATCAACCTTCCTTGTATTTTTATATGCCCTTTGATCGTCGCGAGTCTGATTTGCCCACAACAAGTGACCAGGCGATAACCTTGCAAACCCTTCCGCCTCGTACCCTGGGGGTTTTGCGGTTTGGAGGTTATGCCAGCGACAAGGATTTGAAAAGGTACGGGCGTCGCTTGAGGGCAATTCTGGAGCAGGAAGGCTGGCTTGTCGAAGGCCCCCTTATATACATGGGGTACGATGCGCCATGGACGCTGATAGGGAGGCGGAACGAGGTGGCCTACCAGGTCCGTCGATCTTCATAGAGTGGGGGC
>VHBD01000126.1 GCA_016872125.1 Sphingomonadales bacterium | reverse complement strand
AGTTCCGCCCTTCAAGGGAAGAACCGATCCACGATTTCGTAACAAAACCCAGGAGCGCCGAGCCGCTTCGCGTTGCAGACGTTGCAGGCTGTCGCTTTGGAGGAGGGGGTATTCCTTGAGGTCGTAAGGTTCGGCTTGTTCAAACAAACCCAAACGAAACTTGACATGCAGAATTCGGTAAACCGCTTCGTCCAATCGGCTGATGGGGACTTCGCCACTACGGGCCAAATCCAACAACGCATCCGTAAATCGATAATCGTTGGGCACCATGGCCATATCCACCCCGGCCATCACCGCCATGCGGGTTGCCTCCCGGTAATCCTCGGCGACCCGGTGCATGGTCACCAGTTTGAGGATATCCTCCCAGTCCGAAACCACCAAGCCCTGAAAACCCAGTTCCTGCCGAAGCAAACCCGTCAATATCTGGGCATCGGCATGCACCGGAATCCCGTTAAGTTCACCGGAATTCACCATGACGGCCAGGGCGCCCGCTTGGATTCCCGCTCTGAAAGGTGGCAGAAAGATCTCACGCAACAAGCGCTCCGGGATATACGCCGGGGTTCGGTCTTTGCCGGACCAGGGCATGCTGTAACCCAAAAAATGCTTTAGGGTGGCGGCCACCCGATGAGGGGCCGAAGGATCAGGGCCTTGGTAACCCCGAATGCAAGCCGATCCCAGACGACTGACGACCAAGGGGTCTTCGCCGTATGTTTCAAAAACCCTGGACCACAGGGGTTGACGCGCCACGTCCAGGACGGGTGAAAAATTCCAAGGAACACCGGAAGCCCGCGTTGTGTAGGCGGTGGCTTC
This sequence comes from Sphingomonadales bacterium, assembly GCA_016872125.1. Taxonomy (GTDB): domain Bacteria; phylum Bacteroidota; class Bacteroidia; order UBA7662; family UBA7662; genus SYHX01. The sequence goes on along the minus strand of VHBD01000126.1, from coordinate 3,896 downwards.
GGCCAAGCGTTGCACGAGTTCGGGGTCAAAGGAAGCAGCCTGCGCCAAGGGCTGAGGGAAAAGCCCACCCTCCAAGACGTAGTTGGCGCCATGGATGGCATCAATTCCGTAAAGGACCGGGATGGATCCCTTTTGGCGGTTGACCCTCTGGACCTCGGACTGAATTTCTCGCCAATGTTGCAAATCGTAGGCATGTCCCCCACAATTCAACAACGAACCCACATGGCGAATACGCAGGGCTTCCAACAACTTGGCACTGTCCAAACGATGCGGCTCCTGCAATTGATAGATCGCCCCCACCGAGACGGCATCCAGGTTGAGTTGGGTCATTTGGCCGACTTTCTGCTCCAAACTCATCGAAGCGATCAAATCGCGTATTGGTTGATCAAACGGCGAGGCCAAAGGGTATCCCTGCACGGGTTGAGGCTGCACCGTGCCCTGGGAACGAAGAAGCCCCGGCATCGCCAAGACCCCAAAAATTCCCAAAAGGCAGGCGCGGGTCCGCAATACATGGGTTATTGAAAAAATCGTTTGCATTAGTCCTCAGGTTTCATCAAAAATTGAAGCGTACCGCGAATGGGCGCTGTAGAGGCAGGGTTGGCGCTTGGGTTATCCGGAACATAGGATACATGGTAGGTGGCATTGGGCTTAAACCCCGGATGACGATCCGCGGGCAGTAACCACCGTCGGTAGGTTTGACCCTCCACCCGTTGGAATTGACTGCTGTGGACCTTCACATCGCTGAGGCGGGCCGACCTCTTCCAAACCATGGGTTCTGGCGTAGCTCCAAAAGTCCAATGACCGGGAGGCCAGTCCAATAAATCCCCAGCCAAGCGAAGTTCGTGACCGCGCCAAAGCGACCAAGAATCCTCAACAGAGGAAGGATCTGCAGAGGCATCCAACCAAGGGCCCGTCCATTGAACCGGCGGATGACCTTGGTAAGGAATCCAACGTATTTCGTCCACCACCACCGAACCCCGTGCCTCGAACTGCATGATGAGCTGTTTGATGTTATCAGGTCGGGCGTTGCTACGCTCCCATTCAAAATCCTCAAGAGGCAGAACCAATTCACTCCATGCACTGGTGTCCAAACCAGGACCGACCGCCGTGCGCAGGTATTTGGGCTGGTAACCGAGCCAACATTGGGCCCCGGCGTAGTCCTCCAAAGCAAAAGCCATCGGAAGTCCCTTGCCCGGCCCTTTGAGGGCCCGAATGCGCAAATACAGCGCCGCCTGGTGCATCACCTCGCTCATGTTTTTGGGCGACCAATCGTCCCAACCTATCCCCAAACCCATCCATGATGGGCAGCCTTCGGATAGCTTATCCCATTCGAGACGCAAACCATCCCGTGGATCCCCTGCGGCAGCCGCCTGAACGCGCAGGCAAGGCGAAGGGGTGAACCATATCTCCGAGCCCAGACCATCTTGGTAAACACCCAACGCATAGAAATTGCCGATACGAGGCTCACCCTCCTCTTCCCAATTGTTGTAAAGAGGAAGCGTCTGCAAACCGGGTTGTTTGGCGGAGACCCGAACCGAATCCAGATCCACGCGAAGTTGGGCGCGCAGTTCCAGAGGGCCTGCTATGAAGGTCAAAGCCATGCCCACCAAGCATACGAGACCTTTAGGGCTGCAAAGGTCCATTGGAAGTAAATACGATGTTATCAACAAACAACTGCGAGTAACCCGATGAGGGGTTGGCGAGCATCAAGAGGGATAAGCGATGCAAACGATCGGGTTCCAAGCGATTATTTCCGGCCGGCGTGGACGGTTGGCCATTCACCAAACAAACCAAATCCGAATAACGTGCGCTGATGAGGTTCCAACCGCGTTGCAGGGTTTGCGCCCCATTGACCGAATAGGAGGCACATTGAAGCGAATACAAATCCTCGTTGTTGGCGTTGTATTGCCCATCCAGGTTATCATCTTCACGGAACTGCATCAAGAGCAAGGCATTGTTCACCGAATCGGGCAAATACACCAAAGCATTGAAGTACACCTGTTCAGGATTGGATAACAACGGATAACGAGGCGCTTGGTAGGCAGATGCCGGAAATTCAAGCATCCCAATCAACCAATCCCAATTCACGCGACCCCCCATATCGTAATAGGAATTGCCCTGACCCGCTAGAGGGTTGGTTCGAATCACAAAGGACATGTTGGCTCCGCTTTGAACAAAGGAGGTCCACCCAGGACGTATCCCGTTTTCAAAATCCGCGACTACAAAACCTTCGGTAGGCCTTACGCTCAGAATTTTGATTCGACGTCGAAAAAGCAAAGAATCGTTTTCGACAAAAAGCCGGAATTCGGTCTCTTCGGCCCGGAACATGGGGAACAGGGTGGTGGATCCATTCCAAACACAATTCAAAGCGTCAAGGGAGCGGGATTTACCTTGGATAATTTTGCGAGCACCGCTGGACAAGCCCTGAATCTCCAAGCGCCAATCGGTCAATTTATTAAAGCGTCCTTGAAGGTACACCGTTTCTCCCTGTCCAAACCGAACGGAATCCCGGTTCGTTTTGACCGGCTCCAATACCTGAAAATCACCGAACAAATCAACCAAAGTCGGACCTTCGATACCGGCCTCTTTGGTACAACTACCCAAAGCCAAACCGACGAACAGTGCCAAGACCAACAAGATCCACCGGTGAGGTTGACCGGTTCTAGGCGATAAAAAAGAATAACAAGCCTTCATAATTTCATAATTAACATCAATTGATTGGTATTCCAAGGGTAGCGCGCTTGCAGTGCCTGCGATCCGCTACGCCAAATAAATTGTTGGGTTGAAAGTTGTGCCTCAAAACGATCACTCATGGCATAGCGCAAACCTGCACCCACCCATTGTTCGCTGCGATCCAGATCCGTGCGCGCATAATCCACCACCTCCGAATAGGCGTTGCGGACGGCGTAATAATCATGACCTAGGCTTTGGTAAAATTGCCATTCGGCAAAGGCTGACCAAGAGGAACTCAATTCCCAACGGGACTGCAGGGATATTTGACGGTTGCTAAGGTTCACCTCGCTTTGGATGGCATCACCGTCTGCATCGGGTCGCTGGGTTTGTTCCCAACGCAACCCTGCGGTGATTATCCAAGGGCGAGAACCTTGGAACAAACGATGCATACGCCAGTCGTTACGCCAGTCGGCCAAAACAAAAAGACGTCGGTTGTTCACTCCTTGCCCTTTGACGTCGGTCAAAACCTGCAGGTCCCAGGACGAGGCCCAAAAAGCGCTGCTATCCTCGTCCCTGCGCAGGTTGATGGCCAAAGCTTGACGGTTGGGGGTGGCCAACCCGTACGGCAAGGCATTGCCGTAACCCGGATCGTATTCCATCAACCCCGCCATGACTTGGGTTTGATACAAAGAGGCATCGCGGTACAAATCGTTGAGCCCCATAGGGCGCAGCATATTCATACTTTCAAATCGCTTGAAAGCCATTGGGCTACGGGTGGCGTTGATTCGCTTGGTTTGGGCGGCGGCACTTCGGTAATCCGAGCCGGTGTACCAGGCCTGCACGGCCCCTTTCCAAGAGGAACGTCCGTTGTTACGAGAACCCAGGGGGCTTTCCCAACGAAGCCAACCAAAGCCGTCGGTCAAAACCGGTCGATCCACCACGTTGGGGTTGGCGGGATCGGCCTTGTTCCAACCCATGCGGGTCAGGCCGGCCTCCGCATCCACGGACCAACGCCGGCCTTGCGCTGGGGATGGGCTTAGGCCCCATTCGGTACTGAGGACCGGGTGGTGAATGAGGTAAGGCTGGGCTGCTGTTCGAGCCACATCGTACAGCTGTACAAAATTTACTTTTCCGTGGAGGTGGCTTCCGACCTTCCAGCGTAGCCGACCACCGCTAAGCAAGCGATCGGGGGTAGCACCAAAATCCGAGGCCGCAACCCGGGT
>VHBD01000125.1 GCA_016872125.1 Sphingomonadales bacterium | reverse complement strand
AAATAACGAGAATTCAGCAGATAATTGCCCTCCAAAGGAAAAATCTATTATTAGTCCTTGGAGGGTCTGTTCAAAGATAGTGTAAGGGGCAATTCATCGGGTTACCCAGATTCGGGTTTGGGCGGAAGCTCTTTGATCTTCGCATTCGACCTCGATTTGAACCGAATAAAGGCCATTGGTCATGGTGTTGGCCCAATCCTGAATCGTGGCGGTCTCGAGTCGGAAATAATTCCCCTGGGAGAACCCTGTTTCCTCCGAGCAGTGGACAATCCTGCCTTGCATGTCCATAAGGTTAAGGCTTATCCGCATGGTGGATCCAGGTCGATTATGGTTGAATTCCAGAATCGGGGTTACGCCGGCGCCAACCGGATTTGGATAAACAGCGAGCGTTTGAATATGAAACTGGTTATCCGGCACCACTTGGAATCGGAGCTGACCTGTGGATGAATTGTTGCAAACATCCCAGGCCTTCAACTCCAGCGTATAAGAACCAGGGCTTAATTGGCCCAAGGGATAACGAATTCGACCACTGCGGTATTGGTCCGGATCCGAAACAAAATAGGCATTCAGCGTCTGAGCATTAGCCCTGTCCCCGTTCCGCAGGAGCTGCATTTCTCTTCCAATCCCTGAGGCACTGGAGTTGATGCCATCTTCATCGTACAAGGTTGCCCACAACACATTATCGACTCCGGCTATACCTTCACTTCGAAACAAAGAATCATTGAGGGACATCACAATGCGAGGCCCATCAGGTTGGCAGACGGCATTTGTTGAACTTCCTCCCACAACAATCATTCGGGTATCACCGGCGGCATCACCCCCCGCATTTGTAGCGGTTGCCGAATCATCTGGATTACGAAAAGCATAAGCATTAATTCGACCATTCCCAAATACATAATTAATATCCTTGGGCACACGGAATTGGGATTTCCATTCACCTGCCTCAACACTAACTTTTCCCTTAAATATCAAATTGTTATATTCAGAATACGAAAAGAAATAGGAATCCGGATCATTGGCCCTGGTGCGAAGAGCAGACGCCTTGTCCAAGACATTCAAATCAAGAAACCCATTAAATGTACTATCTGGCATTCCATCTGCAGAAAGCACCTTTCCCTTCAATTCAACCAGGCCCAAGGCCTTCAACGTATCGCTTACCGTATCCACCGTGATGGATTGTTGGGGAAAAGCAAGCCGAAGTGCAGGGTCACCCAGCAAAGCAAAATTCCGGGTATTGATGATGCCCAATTCCGGATTAGCGGCCTCCTTGTACAAATCGCCTAATCGTAAAGATTTGCCTTGTTCCTTACGAAAAAGATGGTCCCTGAAGAGCCGAGAGGATATGCTCAAATTAAAGTTGGTGAAGGTGACCCGGGATGTGGTCAACAGGGCAATCGCTCCCCCTCTGGGGTTCAGCAAGGCCCTTTCGCCCGCACTCAGAATGGCCGGATTGTCAAAACGGGCAAATTCACAGGTGGCGGTCACCATCAAGGGGTATCGCCCTGGATGATCCCAAGCATCGATCTCCGGAATGGTCATGATACGTTCCTCGGCAAGCCCATTGACTCCACCATGCCCCATGTAAGCCATCACCAAACAACCCTCTTGCATTGACCTGTTGATACGATCATTGACGGCAGGGTACCTTGCCCCGCCCGGTCTGCTTTCTTGCTCGTAGGCATCCGCATAGATCTTGCGCACCAAACCCTGCGGGTACTGGGTCTCGGTATGCCGAACCAGCTCAGCACAATCATTCAGGTGAATATTGTAGTCTTGGTCATCGGCTACAAAAACAAATTCGTTACGCCACGGGCCTCGGTTCGACGGATCAAGATATTCTTGAATTTTGCGAACCATCGCGGTCGCTTGTCCAGCATCCCTTACCGGAATTCGGCCTATTCCCAAATCCATTCGATCCCCACTACCATCACCAAAGGCCCCCTCGGTGGAATCCATCAAACCAAAGAAGGCATCCGAGCAATACGAACCCAGGGGGTCACGAGAATTGTAGCTCTGGAAGGTGGGTATATGGTTTAAATTCCCCGGCATGACATTCAGGGCATCGTATGATGTTGATCCCAATAACAACAAATACTTCAAAGATGGCCCTGTGGAACTTTGAGGCGTGCTGCGATGATACAACATCCTTAAATAATCCCGAATGGCCACCAGATCCCGACGACCCGAAGAGAATTCGCGGTACAAATCGTCAGGGTGTACAATGTTGATTTTCAGTCCATCATGTTGATGGTGAGTTGTGGCAATTTGAGTAGCCTGCCCTAGAAAGGCTTTGGGCGTTACGATCACCATATCCGCAGACGAATCCGCCATGAGATTCTGATTGGGAACAAGGCTCAGGGACATGGGGGGGGCAAAGGAATTTCCTTTGATGAAGCACAAATGCCGTAGTCGATCTCCATGAACCAAAATTTGTTGATAATTCGCTCCATTGATTTGAAGATCCTCCAAGGGATACGCTGTCGCTGACCAGGGTAGGGTAATGTCCCAAACCTGATAAGGCTGTGAAACGGCCGGCCAACGATACTGAGTTGGCTGTACCCCCAAGGTGGAGGCGTTGTAGAAAACCTGAGAGGACGGCCAAACATCCGGCTGTATTCGAGGTCTGCCCTGAACAAGAATGCGATCAAGCCATGCTTGCGCTGCATTGTTCTGACGACTGAAGACCGCGTTCAAATTCAACGCCGATGAGCCAGGATCGGTGATCCAAATTTCCTCTTTCAGGTTGTAGTAAGGATCCAAATAATAGGTGCCTACCGTTGGAGTCACCACCATAATGGGGGTTTGGCCGTTCAAGCGAAGGGTCATGGGTGACGGGACCCCTTGGCTTCGCATGGCCACACGAACCGCAATCCTGCAAGAGTCCCCTGGAGAATAGGAGGGCAAAGTCAAGGTGAAATTGCGGTTGTTCACCATATCGAACGGCTCGCCCAGCCATTCCCTACCGCTTTTGATCGGATTGTTGAGCTCTTTCTCGTAGGCCATGAGGCAATCTCCCCTATCCGTTACAGGCCATGGGCCAGGTCCTGGGGTGGGCCCTCCGGGCTGAACCGTATCCATGCGAAGAACGGGTGAGACGCTGACTTGTCTTGCATCTTCCCAATCTGGATTCAGGAAGGCATAGGAGCTTTGCTCGTAAGGGTTGGGGGATTTGATCAAAATCGCAGTTCCCGGAGATTGCTGCAGGCTCTCTGAGCCGGGGATGTAGAACAGAAAATACTCGTTGGCCTCAAAGACCCCGTCTTGATCCCCATGAAATTGCAAAGGGTACTGCACCAACCCCAATGGCCTTACCGAATTATTAGCCTCTGGCAGAGGCCCCCTCCCACCCCCAAACAGGACCAGGCGATCAGTATGGACTCTTGATGGATTAAGCCCCATGCTTTGGAGCCATTGAGGGGTGATTTTGTAAATGCCCTCTCCAGCAAATTGCATTTGAAACCAATCGCCGGACTTCAATGGACTGGCATTCAGTTCGATCATGCCCGCTGTGCCCCACAAGGCCATGGCCCATAGCCTGATCATCACTCGGCATTTCATGATTGCAAAATTCGTGAAGATTCCCCTTTGAAGGCCTGTATCCGATTCGTTTTCACAAAAAACGCAGGATAATACCGTAAGGTATATTTTCATCGTTACTGAGCAACCATCCAAGATGATTCTCATTAATTTCATCCAAGTTCTTTCAGGTTTCAGCAAAAAACTTTGGTTTTGACTGCTTTTGGTGTGAAATTTACGCTCCGACCATTCCAATGAAAATGAATTTCAAAGTCCGTTCTAACCCATTGCATTCGCGCCTTTCGAAGGCAAATGCATTTTTGTTGCTGATTTTGAGTGCTATGCAGTGGTCCAACGGTCCGCTCAGGGCTCAGGATGTGGTATTTTCTCAGTTTTATGCCAATCCTCTTTATTTGAACCCAGCCTTGGCCGGAAATGCCTCCGATCCCCGATTAACTTTTAATTTTCGAAATCAGTGGCCCGCCCTCAACGCCTCCTTTGTCACCTACAGTGCCGGGTTTGACCAGCATTTCGACGCTCTGAGCGGTGGAGTGGGCGTGCATGTTTTAACCGACCAAATCGGTTCGGAAGCCTTCCGATACACCCAAGTGGCCCTGCAATATGCCTACAATTTGAATATCAATAGAAATTGGGCACTGAGGGCGGGTTTTCAATACGCCTACGCTAACCGATCCTTGGATTTCAACAAACTCACCTTTCCGGAACAAATTGACCGAGTCAACGGGATTGGTGGCAGGCCGTCAAATACGGAAATTCCGTATGGAAACAAAACGGCCATAATCCATGACTTCGCGACCGGAATGGTCCTTTTCTCCGAGAAATTCTACTTTGGCGCTGCGGCCCACCATCTAACGCGACCTAGCCAGTCTTTTTATGATCAAAAGAAGGTTCCTTGGCCGATGAGAATCTCCGTGCATACCGGGGCCAATATCCCACTAACCCAAGCCTATTCAAACGTTGAACCTTTAACTCTCTCCCCAAATATCATTTATATTCAACAGGGAACCTCTCAGCAAATTAATGTAGGGACCTACTTAAGCAAAGGCCCGGTCTCTGCAGGATTATGGTACAGAGTCAACGATGCAATTATCGCAACGGCTGGTTTTCAACGGGGCCAAATGCGTATTGGCTACGGTTACGACATTACCACCTCCAGGCTTAGTAATGCAAGG
>VHBD01000124.1 GCA_016872125.1 Sphingomonadales bacterium | reverse complement strand
GCCAAAGTCATCCACACCGGCATTGTTGGAAATGCAGGTCAAATCACGGACTCCTTTGCGGACCAAAGCCGCAATGCAATGCTCCGGGATTCCACAGAGCCCAAAGCCCCCAAGCATCAGGGTTGCGCCATCTTGGATATCGGCAAGCGCCGCATCGGCATTGGCATAAATTTTATTCACAGGATTAGGGTTTAGGTTCCGTGTTGAACCCCAAAAATACGAAGCCTCATCAGCCCAAATCCACCCAGGTCCATCCGGATCCTCCGGCCTCCATCGGTGCGTCCTGCAGGCCTTTGACATGGTGCTGCCGCTTGAGGTAGTCCCGAACCCCTTGACGGAGGGCCCCGCTGCCCTTGCCGTGCAGGATATAAATACGGTCTTCGCCCGCGACGACGGCCCTGTCAAGGCGTTGTTGCAAAGGCAATTCCCATTCGTGCATTCGCAAACCACGCAGATCCACCACCTGATTTGGCAAGGGACCCCCTTCCATTGCTTTGGGAGCCCTGGATTCTGACTTGGAAGCCCAGGATTCTGCTTTGGGATTTCGCTTGGACAACGCCTTGAAAGGGTTGTTGACCACAAAAGGGGAGGCGGGAATTAAGCGAGCGGTTTCGGTACGCATCCGCACCGATTCCACCATCCATTCGGTTTCCTTGGCATCACTGTTCAGGACTTCTCCGCGAAGCTGCCCATCTTTGAACTTGACCAATTGACCCACCTTGAAGGCTGATCCAAAATCTTCTGCGAGGTCTTGGCTTTGACCAATATTCATGATTTGACCTGTATTCTTGATTTGACCTACGTCTTTAAGAGGATTGGTAAGGGGTTTCGATTCCAGCAATTTATTTTCCATGGACTGCAATTGCAGAGCTCTCTGCTCCAAGGCTTGCAAGGCCTTGTTCCATGCGGCACCGGGTGCATTCATCGGACTGATGCTTCGGAGGTCTTTACGCAATTCGTCCAAATCCTCCTTGAATTGTTGCAACACAAATCCCATTTCTCTGCGTTGATCTTCAAGCAGCCTGCGAACTTTATTGCGCAGGTTCTGCCATTGTTCTTCGCGTTTATTGAGCGCCTCTTGCTCGGCATCCTCTTGCTTACGGAGAAGTTTGTCCAAGAGTTCTTCTTTGTATTGGCTTAGTTTAAGCAATTCCTCAGCCTTCTGCTTTTGGTCCATCCACTCCACCAGCAAGTTCTCGCTTTGAAGATCGGTGGTCTCGGTCAATTCGGTTGCTCTGGCCAAGACCGTGTCCGGCAAACCTGCTCGCCGTGCCAGTTCCATCGCATACGATGACCCGGGTGCCCCGATCAAGAGTTGATAGGTGGGCTTCAAGGTGGTGGTATTAAAGCCCATGCGGGCATCCTGCACGGTAGGCCACTGCGATGCGAGGCGTTTGAGATTACCGTAATGCGTGTTGAGCAATACCTTGGGGCCTTCACGAAGCCATGGCTCCAACAGGGCTTCGGCCAAGGGACCGCCCAGAGCCGGATCGGTTCCGGCTCCAAACTCATCCAAGAGAATCAGGTGATCAGAACCTGCAACTTTCAAGGCATGGGCCATCAATTGCAAATGCGCCGCGTATGTGGACAAATCCTGGTGCAGATCCTGCCGATCCCCCATGCCCAGAACCACTCCTTGCATCAGGCAGGATGCACTGGAAGCATCACAAGGCAAGGGCCAACCGCATTGGAAAAGGATTTGCAAAAGGCCGACCGTTTTGAGGAAAACCGATTTGCCACCTGCATTCGGTCCAGAAACCACTAGAAAACGTTTCTCTGGACCCAATCGCCAAGAATAAGGCCAAATCTTGACCCCTTTGGTTTGACCTTCCAACCATAACAAAGGATGATATGCGGCCGTCCAATTCTGAACACCGGCCTCCAACCGTGGGAAATTAGCTTCAGGAAATTGCAGGGACCAAGAGCAAACTGCTTGAAGCACATCCCACTGGTACACCAACGACGCCCATTGCCGTATCCCCACGGCATGCGGTCGAATTTGCTCGCTTAGCTGGGCAAGCAAGCGGTATTTTTCGCGGCGTATCGCCCATTCGCATTCCCTGAGGTCATTGTTGTAGGCAGAAGCCTGGGCAGGTTCAACGTAGAAATGCTGACCTGAAGCCGACACATCGTGAACGATTCCATCCACCTGTTTGCGACCTTCGGCATTGAGAACCATGACATAACGATCATCTCGGAGGGTAACGCCCAAATCCGTTGCCCATCCAGACTCCCTTGCCTTGCGCAGGAAGGCTTCCATCCACTCGCGGGCTTCTTGCTGTTTGCGTTGCAATTGCACGGTCAATCTTGCCAAGGCTGGGCTGGCCTGGGGTGATAGGCGGCCATCCTGACCCAGAACCTCCACCATCGCCAAGTAGGCAAGCTCCGGACTGGGCAAAGACCGTAGTTGGGCGCGCAATTCCGTCAGGGCCTCCGCATGCTTTTCGGCAAATTGGAGCATCCCCAAGGCTGTGCGTACAGCAGGCCACAATTGCGCTGTTTGATCTTCATTCAACACATACCCCTCGGTTGCCATGTAAGGCCATATTGAGTCTTTCAGTTCCCAATGCAGGGATGGCCAGGCGGAGCCACGCTTTAACCAAGCGAAACATTCTTGGTAGGCTTGTCGCCGCTGCGTCCATTCCCCTTCTTCGGTCAATGGAATCATCCATGCATCCAGCAGGTCTTGGCCACCGGCTGTGCTGCAACGATTGGCCACCATCCGGGCTATCCCATCCAGTTCCAAAGTGGAGGTGGCCGATTCCGGATACAGGAGAAATCCGCTATGCTCTTGGTCCTCTCCGTCCTTGGTCATCGTAATCCGATCAAACGACGTTGGAGAATTGACTCGCAAGAATCGTACAGGGCCTGCAAGAGAACCGGCTCCTTGTCGAGCAAGTCGCGATACGTTGCCTCGTAACGGGCCGAACTAATGCCCAAAGGGGCCAGAGCCTTGGCATACAGCGAATCCATCATAGGAGGATTCGCCGTAGCTCCAGCATTAAGCACATAGTAGCGTGCCCGGTACGCTTCTGCTAATTGTATGCGCAACATGGCTTCGACCATGGAATCCCTGGGCAGGGCTGGTTGTTTGGGGCTTGGTTCGGCAGGGTTGGACGGTTCGTCGGCAGGCCTTTCTTGAACGGGGCCTTCCTGCTCTTGGGCGGGGTCTTTTTGTTCCCCACCTGGACCTTCAGGTTTCTGTCCGCACCCTGCAAGGCCAATGACCATGATCGCCAAGGTGAACACGGTTCGAAATGCAAGGGCTGGGCGGTGGCGATGGGTATCTTTGGTCATGATCGAATCAGTGGTGACGTTAGGGGAAACGACATTCTTGAAGGAAACAAAAAAGATGCCCCTTTGTTGCTCCTAAGGTTCCAAAGATAAAATAGCAAGTGCACGAGCCTCTTCATTCTTTACGACTTCGTTTAGCGGCCTATCCTGCTGCGCAGTTGATTGCCGTGACCAAAAAGCGATCTCTCCAGCAAATCCAAGCCCTGTATCAAGAGGGCCAAAGGGCCTTCGGAGAAAATCATGCCTTGGAAATGCAGGAAAAGGCCAAGGCCATGCCCCCGGATTGCGAATGGCATTTTATCGGGCATTTGCAGACCAACAAAGTCAAAAGCATTGCCGCGCACGTTCATACCATCCATTCGGTGGACAGCATGCGCCTCATGGATGAAATTCAAAAGCGAGCCGCCATGGCCCAACGCAAGATTCGCGTCCTTCTGCAAGTGCATATCGCCCAAGAAGAGCACAAATTCGGAATACCGCCCGAAACCCTGGGTGATTTTATGCATCAATTGCAGCGCATCGAGCATCCCAACCTCCTGGTTTGCGGCCTGATGGGCATGGCCACCCAAACCGAAGATCCAATCCAAATCCGCCAAGAATTTCGTTTGCTTGATAATTTGTTCCAACAAATCAAAACAAATTTCCGAAGCCTGGATCCCGACTTCAAGGAGATTTCCATGGGCATGTCCAACGATTACCTCCTTGCTTTGGAGGAAGGCAGTACGATGCTGCGCATAGGCAGCCTCTTGTTCGAAGAAGGCGCTTAAGGCCTTAGTCCTCTTGCCAGGCTTGCCAACGACGAATCAAGGCCGCAGAAGAAGAATCCAAGCCTAGGGCAGGGTCCTCACCCTCTGCCTCTAGAAGAGGTAACAACTTGCTGGCGAGAACCTTCCCCAATTCAACCCCCCATTGGTCAAAGCTGTAAATATTCCATACCAGGCCTTGCACCAAGATTTTGTGCTCGTAGGCTGCAATCAAGCTGCCCAAGGCATGGGGTGTCAACTTTGGGCACATCAGGAAATTGCTGGGGCGGTTACCCTCGAAAACCTGGTAAGGCGACAAACGCTGAATTTCATTTTCGGAGCGACCTGCTGCCGAAGCCGCGGCCACAACCTGTTCAAGATCCCTCCCCTGCATCAAGGCTTGGGCCTGGGCAATGGCATTGGCGGTAAGGTATCGATGATGAGGCCCCACCGGGTAATGGGATCGTGCCGGCAAGATAAAATCACAGGCCACCTTGGAGGTCCCCTGATGGATCAGTTGGTAAAAGGCGTGCTGGCCGTTGGTCCCCGGTTCACCCCATAACACAGGGCCGCTTGGGTAGGTTAAGGGCAGCCCCTGCCGATCCACGCTTTTGCCGTTGCTCTCCATGTCCGCTTGCTGCAAATAGGCCGGGAATCGCCCAAGGCATTGATCG
>VHBD01000123.1 GCA_016872125.1 Sphingomonadales bacterium | reverse complement strand
ACCGAGTCCAGGCACGTCTTTGAGCAGATGGGTTTGGACTGTTGGTTGGCTGCCCATGCCCATGCCCATGCGCCAACGACCCTGCGGGTTTTGGAGATGGGTTTGGGGACAGGGCTCAACGCCGCTTTGGTCTTGGAAGCGTGGCGACGTAGGTTGGGATCGAAGAGCAAGAACGGTGATGACATTCCCTCCAGCGGGCTTGGTTCATTGAATTGGTCTTACACGGCTTTGGAGACACAACCCCTGGATCCTTTGCTGTTGGGGAAATTAAATTATGGAGCGCATCTGCATCATGGGGCCTGGGAGGATTGGCTTGCAGGCTACCGGGCAATTTACCCATCTCTTTTGGAGGCTTCCCATCAGTCCGATGGCTCGGAATGTGTCGGGGAAGGGCCTGAGGAAAACACATCCTTTCGAATGCTATCCAAGGAAAGTAGTATGGTAATGAAGGTATGGCCTCAGGGATGGGTGCAGCCATTGGAGGAGGTTTTTGACGTGATTTTCTACGATGCGTTTGGTCCATCTGCCCAGCCGGAATTATGGGGTGAGCAAGCGGTTACCTTGTTGGCCCAGCGTCTGGGCAAGGGTGGGGTCATGGTCACCTACGGCGCGCAGGGTGCCTTCCGACGGCACCTACTGCAAGCAGGCTTGTTGGTGGAGCGATTACCCGGTCCTCCAGGCAAAAGGGAAATGCTCAGGGCGGTCAAAGGCTGATTTTCTGCAAGGTGCTGCGCATCTTTGGGGCATGTATTCGTTATTGCGCCAGTTCATGTTCCGATTGGATGCCGAAAGGGCGCATCATCTTACGTTGAACATGGCTTCGCTTTGGTTGCGAATACCCGGCATGGCCTGGTTATGGGCTCAATTTTGGCCTAAGGTGCTCGATCCTTGGGAAGGTTTGGGCTTGCATTGGTCCAACAGGGTGGGTTTGGCCGCCGGTTTTGACAAAGATGCCCGCTACCTCCACGTTTGGAGAGCCATGGGTTTTGGGTCGGTGGAAGTAGGCACCTTGACCCCAAGACCACAGCCCGGGAATCCGAAGCCTCGATTGTTTCGTTTGCTGCAAGACCAGGCCCTGATCAACCGTCTGGGTTTTAACAACGGTGGCGTTGCTGCGGCCATCCCTCGGCTGAAGCATCGTCCATCGGGCCTCGTGGTCGGCGCCAATATTGGCAAAAACAAAGACACGTCCAACACGGAGGCTTTGGGTGATTACCTCAAGTGCTTCGAGGAATTGCATCCGTGGGTGGATTATTTCACCATCAATTTGAGCTCGCCCAATACCCCAGGGCTACGGGAATTGCAGGAGGCGAATTTCATTGATTCGTTGTTACAACACCTTCACGATTTGCCTTGTCAGCAAACAAAGCCTCGTCCGATCTGCATCAAATTAGCCCCGGATATGGAGCCTGCACAGTGGCAGTCGCTGTGGAAGGTGTTGAGCAAACATCGTGTTTCGGGCTTGGTTTTGACCAACACCACCGTGGACCGTACCGGTTTGAAAACCAGCCCCGAGGAGCTTGAACGCCTTGGGAATGGGGGACTTAGCGGTGCTCCCTTGGCGCCCAAGTCAGCGGCCGTCCTGGAGGCGATGCGTCAATACGGGGAGCAAGAAGGTTTCTTGCCCGCGCTGGTTGCGGTGGGTGGCATCATGAGCGGTGAGGATGCCATGCAACGCATGCACGGCGGTGCCTCCTGGGTGCAGGTGTATACCGGTTTGGTGTACCGTGGCCCGGCTTTGGTCGGCGAAATAGCCTCGGCTATTCGTACGTAGGCTTACTTCAAAAGAAGTAATTTATCTACTGCTCGAAGGCGTAGCGGACCAGGTTGGCGCCCATCTGCAGGGCAGTGGTGCGCAGGGTTTCCGGATCCCGATGGACCGAGGCATCTTCCCAGCCGTCTCCCAAATCGCATTGGTAGGAATAATAGACCACCAATCGCCCTTGCCACAGGAGCCCCAGACCTTCGGCCGGTCTTCCGTCGTGCTCGTGGATTTTGGGTAATCCTGCCGCCATGGGGTAGGGCTTGAGGTACACGGGATGATTGTCCGGCAGGCGGGTCCATTCCAATTCCGGAAAGACTTTCTTGAACTCACTGCGCACATAGGGGTCCATGCCGTAATTATCGTCCACATGGAGGAAACCACCCCCCGTGAGGTAGGATCTAAGGTTACGGGCTTCTTGTTCGTTAAAGACGATTCGGCCATGCCCGGTCATATGAACCCATGGAAAGCGAAAGAGATCCGGACTCCCCGCATCGGCAATTTCTTCTTGAAGCGAAAGCGAAGTACCCAAACCTGCGTTACAAAACTTGGCCAGATTGGATATTGAAGTGGGATTGGCATACCAATCGCCACCTCCTTGGTATTTGAGCCGACCCAAGGCAATATGTCCGGCCCGTACCGAGGCAGCGTTGCTTCGTTGGTTGTTACTCTGGGCAGAAACTGGGGTGATAGGGATTAGCAATGGGAAGGCCAAGGGCAGTAGAACGGTCATTGGCATAGTCAGCAGTGCAGTCAGCAACACGGTCAGCAGGGCAGCGCCAGCACGTTGCATGCTCCCCCCAAGAAAGCGGCTGAGGACTGCGAGGACCGCGGTTTCTGTTCGAAGGCGCAATGCACCAAGCGAAAGGGGTATGGCACCGTTGTCAACCAACCGTTGAATTTCTGTGGGGTGGAAATCCCCTTCGGGACCTATCATTAGGCATGTGTTACGGGAACTGTCCACAAGGTCCAAGGAAATGCGTGGGGTAATTGCTTCGGCCGTTTCATCACAATGCGCTACGTAGGTCACAGTATTGGATTCGGATTGAAATTGGGTCAGAGGCATGGGTTGGTCCAAGATTGGCAGATGGGTGCGCAAGGACTGTTTGAGGGCTGATTCCAAAATGCGCGAATAACGAGGAAGCTTCCATCGGTAATGCTCGGTCCGTTCGCAGAGCACAGGGCTGATTCGGTACACCCCGAGTTCGGTCGCCTTCTCGAGCAGCCATTCCCAGCGGTCTTCGTGGTGCAAAGGCGAAACGGCCAGGTGAATATGGGGTTCGGGCCAAGCATGTTGAATGGAATGAAGCACCCGTAAGGTGGCGCGAGAGGAACGAATTTCGATAAGCTCGCAGTCGGCAAGGAGTCCAAGACCGTTGGCGATCCGGACCCGGTCCCCGGGTTGATGGCGTCGCACTTTGACCACATGTTTGCTTTCCTCCTCGCTGAGTACGAAGGAACCTTCGGGGCATAAGTCTGCAAAGAAATAGGTTTCCATGGCGAAGGTTTATCCCGTTCTAGCGGATCGGTAAATTACGAAGGACCCATTCAAGGCGTGATGGGTTTTGCGTGATTTCAGAGGGTATCCAGTGGATATCGTGATTGCGACGAAACCAAGTTAATTGACGCCGAGCAAATTGTCGGGTATGCTGTTTGATATGTTCGACGCAAGTGGCATGATCGATGCTACCGTTCCAGTAGCCTTCCCATTCCACGTAACCCGGACTTTGGCAGGCTTTGACGGTATCCCATGGGTAAAGGGCTGCCGCCTCTTGCTCCAAACCTTGACTCACCATTTGGTCAACCCGCATATTAATCGTTTCATGAAGCCTTGATCGTTCAGGATTAATGCCAATCCAGCAGCAACGGAAGGGCCTGTCCTTGGCGCTTTGGGTACGCAGGTCCGAGAGTCGCTGTCCACGGCTAT
Organism: Sphingomonadales bacterium; assembly: GCA_016872125.1. GTDB lineage: Bacteria > Bacteroidota > Bacteroidia > UBA7662 > UBA7662 > SYHX01. Next base: position 1,094 of record VHBD01000123.1, on the reverse strand, counting down.
CCATGATTTCAAGAGCCCTTAGGAGACGTTGATGGTTGTTCATGTCGGTCTGCGCGGCATAATCGGGATCGCGCCGTAGAATTTCTTGCTGCAAAGCGGCCAATCCTTCTTTTCGGTAGCGTTGCATCCAGTAGGTCCGTATCGAGGGGTCTTCGTTACCCAGATCATCCAGGCCTTGCACTAGGGCCTTCAGGAAAAGACCAGCCCCGCCGCAAACAATGATCTGTTGCCCCGTTGCCATCCCCTCGGCAATGTACTGCAAGGCTTCCCTTTCGAATTGTCCGGCGCTAAGGTGCTCATGCACTGAGCGATCGGTGACCATTCGGTGAGGAATACCTTGCATTACATCGGCTGTGGGGGCAGCAGAGCCTATGGCCATCTCCCTGTAACATTGCCTTGAATCAGCCGAGATGATGATCCCATTCGAATGGGATGCCAAGGCCAGGGCCAATGCGGTTTTGCCTGAAGCAGTGGGGCCAACCACCAAAAGGATTTGGGGTAGGGATAGACTTGCGTCAGGGGCAGGTTCAGTAATCGTCTTGGTCATAATCACCGGAGCGTCCTCGTCCTCCGCTACGGTAATCGTCTTCGTCTCCATCTTCGTCATCATCTTTATCCTGATCTTGGTCCTCCTCCTCATCATTATCTGACAAATCTGAATCCGAGTCATCATCCAACACAAAGCCGTCCGGGATTTCGGAGGCTGTGCCAGCGCCCGCTAAATCAAGAGAGGAAGATTTACGGGATTTGCCCATGGTCTCGATTTGTTCAAAGAGTTGTTCTTCTTGCAAATCATCGGCATCGGGTTCATGATCTTCGTCGGAATTGACCGCCGGGACCACTTCGGCTGCAGCTGCTTGGACCGAAGAAGGCGAGCCAGGTTTTGTCGTAGAGGAGCCTTTGGGATGGTATTGTTTGGGGGCTTCACCCTCTGCTTTCACCAAACGGGGCAAAATCACTTCAGCGGAAGGTCCTACAGCGACCAATTCGAGCAGGAAGGCCCAAGCATCTTCGTTGGATTGATAAATGTAGATGAAGCGCTGATGCGGGTCGTCGATGTATTGGCTAAGCTTGGTGGAAATCATCGGGGTCCC
>VHBD01000122.1 GCA_016872125.1 Sphingomonadales bacterium | reverse complement strand
AAAGACCCCCAAGGCGGACACCGCAACCTCGAACCAGAGTTGGGGTTTAGTCAGTCCCGAAGCCCTGCAGGGAGCCACTTTGGTGGACAAGACAACGGGGTCTTTGGGCAAAATCGTGCGCTTGCACCATCGTCCACCCCAAGATTTCCTCGAATTCATGGTCGGTTCCGAAGCGGTTTATCTGCCCATGGTTCCCGAATTTGTCAAAAAGTGGAATGCCGATCGCCAAGAATTGGAATGCCAATTGCCAGAGGGCCTGCTGGACCTGTACCTGAATCCCCACAGCGGGGAAGACCCTGAATCCCTACCCCAAGTACCTCATGACCAGGATTGACATTATTGCCGCTGTTCCTGAATTGTTGAGCAGCCTCACCAGCCATAGCATCTTGGGCAGAGCCCAACACAAAGGTCTGGCCCAAATCGTGGTGCACAATCTGCGGGATTACGCCACGGGCAAATACAAGGCCATCGATGATGCACCCTACGGTGGTGGGTCGGGCATGGTGATGATGGTGGAGCCCATCGATCGGTGCATTGAACATCTTCGTTCAGCAAGGACTTACCGTGAGGTTATCTACATGAGCCCTGATGGAATTCCGTTGGACCAGTCCCTGTGCAATCGCCTTGCCTTGGAGGGCAATCTCATTATCCTCTGCGGGCATTACAAAGGAGTGGATGAACGAGTCCGCGAGCATTTGTGCACCTTGGAAATTTCTGTAGGAGATTACGTACTCAGCGGAGGAGAATTGGCAGCCGCCGTCTTGACGGATGCGGTGGTCAGGCTCTTGCCGGGGGTCCTGGGCGACGAGAGCAGCGCATTGACCGATTCCTTTCAGGATGGATTGGTCGCCCCCCCCGATTATACCAGGCCCGTCAGCTACAAAGGTTGGACCGTTCCCGAAATTCTACGATCAGGCCACGAGGCCAAAATCAACCAATGGAGGCATGAACAAGCCTTGGAGCGAACCCGGCGCCGAAGACCTGGTTTGTTGGACTCCAACCAAGACTTACCATCCTAAGGGAGCTATCTGAGGGAGATGTTGCCAAAAAAGGCCGTGATTTGAGGCAAAAGGCTTTGGAAAAGCCTGTCCAATCGTCTATATTTGCAACCCTTTGAAATATGGTCGATTCCGGCCCTGTAAAAGCAACGATATGAGCACTGCCCTAGATCCCATTTCTTTCGTAGAGAGCCAAAAGGCTACCCCCTCCCACCCAGAATTTCAATCCGGGGACACTGTCGCAGTGCATTACAAGATCCGTGAGGGCAACAAAGAAAGAACCCAGGTCTTCCAAGGGGTTGTAATTCAGCGTCGCAATCCAGGTTCCAACGAAACATTCACCGTGCGGAAAATCTCCAATGGCATAGGGGTAGAGAGAATCTTCCCCACATCCTCACCTTTCATTGAGAAGGTTGAAATCGTATCAAGAGGGGTGGTCCGCAGAGCTCGCCTGTTCTATTTGCGCGAAGCCCGCGGTAAGAAAGCCAGAATCAAGACCCGCATCGGGTAATATCCCATCGGGTAATATCCCATCGGGTAATTCGAACCCGTAAGAGTTCTCCATTCCTTCAAGTTTTCTTTTAAGATCTTTCAACGCTGCTCCAGGCAGCTCTGAAATTCTTGTAACCAAGCGTTTTGGACTGTGGCCAAGCTCGGCCAATTTTCGATTGTCTCTCCTCGCTTCTGGAGTTCACCGTGCAGAGAACAAACCGATTTATCGACAATGCCACAAGGCACAATATGGCGGAAATAATCCAAATGCGTGCTCACGTTGAGAGCCAAGCCATGCATAGTGACCCAACGACTTGTTTTGACCCCCATGGCACATATTTTGCGGGCTGAGGGGAGACCCGCATCAATCCAAACGCCGGTATAGGCTTTGTCCCTCTGCCCATCCAAACCCCACAACGCCAAGGTTCGTATCACCGATTCCTCCAAGGTCCGCATGTACCAATGAATATCCGGCTTGAGCCTTTCAAGGTCCAAAATGGGATACGCCACAAGTTGACCCGGTCCGTGAAAGGTGATGTCCCCCCCACGACTGCTTTGGTGAAATTCCGCGCCAATTGCGGTAAGTTCGGGATTTGATAACAACAGATGATTTTGTTTGCCGCTTTTGCCAAGGGTATAAACGGGTTCATGCTCCACCGTCAAAACATAGCCCGCCCCATCGCATGGGAGGGCCCTTCGATCAAGCTTGGCCTTCACCATCGGGTCAAAGCGGCTATGCTGTTCACGCAATGCCGGCTCGTAGGCCAAACGGCCCAAATCAATATGCTCAAACACCCGTCAAAGGAAGATAAATTTCGAGCCAAACCGTATCTTCTTGGGCATGCATTCGGTAAGACGGCTCAGCCGCAGGTAACATCAGGGTTTCGATGGATCGCACCACGGTTTGCCCGCCATCATGATCCAAGACTGCCATCCCTTGGAGGATCATCAACACCACGAGCGAATCCAAGCCATCGTGTTGGCGGTTTAGCATTTGACCTCGAGAAAGGGCCATACGGTTGCACTCAAAATAAGGCCCTCTGGCCAGGAGGTGGCCGGGCAATCCCTCCAAGGATTGGGAAGCAGCGGGTCTCCCTGGCCCATCGCAACGCATGACCTCCAGCGCTTCATTCAAATGCAATGCCCTCAATTTGCCTTGATCATCCAGCCTCCCAAAATCATCGATGCGGTAGGTGGTATCGCTGCTTTGTTGAATTTCCGCGATGAGCAGCCCGGCACCTATGGTATGCACCCTTCCTGCCGGGATATAGAACACATCTCCTTCTCGGACATCGCAGCGATGAATCACCTCCATAAGGCGGCCTTCATGCGTTCTTTCCTGCAAATCAGCGCCATCATAACCCTCTACGAATCCGTTGTATAGACAGGCCCCTGTATCGGCTTTCAAAACAACCCACATTTCGGTTTTGCCCAAGGCGCCGGGAGCCACCATTCGACCCGCCTGTTCATCGTTGGGATGAACCTGCAGGGACAAATCTTGGGCAGAGGATAACAATTTAAAAAGCAAGGGAAACTGACTTCCATGCACGGCCATGACCCGATGACCCAACAAATCAGCACCCCATCGTTCGATAAGGTCATCCAAGGATTTACCGGTGAGGGGTCCTTCGCTCACCACGGAAACCTGCCCTTCTACCCCGGAAATTTCCCAGCTCTCCCCTACTTTGGACATACCCTCGGTATTACGACCAGGGAGAGTGGCCATATGCTCTCCACCCCAAATTTTGGATAAATAAACTGGACGAAATCGGAGCGGATACAGCATGCCCAAAAATACAACCCAAGGCAGGCTGGTTCGGGTAACCCTTGGTCGGGTGGTCTTTAACTTCAACCCGTGAAAATTTCGCTCTCTGCGGTTCCTTGGTCCTGGATTACGGCTCTGGCCCTGGCCTCGGTGACCTTGGCATCGGTGGCGATTGCACCCTACTTCCCTGGATGGGGCAACGGCATGCTATGTCTCTTGCTTGGGATGGCCTTGGGTAATTTTTGGCCATCTCCTTGGACCAAGCCTGGCCCCGCCGCTTTTCTGCGCTGGAACGAAAAAAACATGCTGGCCTGGGCCACCATCCTCTTAGGCTTTGAATTGCAAACCCATTTTTTGGCCGGAATTCCCTTGGCCTTTGTGCCTGCTCTCTTGCTATCGGTGATCGGAGCGGTAGGGGTCGGCGAATGGCTCGCCAGGGGACCCCAGCAAGCTGCTCAATCCCGCCTGCTCGCCGCGGGCAATGCCATCTGTGGCAACAGCGCGGTGGCGGCGGTACATCCACTGCTCGCGGCCAGCCCTGCCCAAATCGCGGTTGCAGTCACCCTCATCAATACCTTGGGGCTTTTTGGAACCTTGTTCTTGGGTCCTGGGGCTTCCCTACTTGGTATGGATGCCACCGAAAAAGCGGTATTGATGGGAAGCCTCCTTCAATCCGTCGGTCATGTCTCTGCGGCGGCATCCGGGTTGGGGGAAGGTCCTGCGCTCTTGGCCGTGAGCCTCAAAATGGGTAGAATCTTACTTCTTATTCCTCTGTTGTTATGGTTCCAGAGTCTTCGTGGCCCGGGAAACCCTAACAATCATGCTGCGGATTCACCTTTTGCCAAAACCCTTACCCTTGTACGCGGTGTGCCCTTTTATGTAGGTGGCTTTGTGTTATGCGCTGTGGCCACCAACCTTGTGCCTTGGCCGGATTGGTTTTTGTCTTCCATCAAAAACCTGACCCAATTGATGTTATGGATAGCCTTGGCGGCTATTGGGATGAATATTCGGATTTCCGAGGTCCTGCACCAAGGTCGCGGTGCATTGATGCCAGCCTTGGGCATGTTTGTTTTCCAGATCCTCTTGGTCCTGGGTTGGCTGGTTTTTTTGAAATTATAAATGCTTTATGCCTTCCGGCCAGCCCAGATAGCCTCCAGAATTGAGGGGTCCAGGAGGGTGGTGGTATCACCAAGGTTGGTCGTATCCCCGGCAGCAATTTTGCGCAAAAACCGACGCATGATTTTACCGGAACGGGTTTTGGGCAAACCATCGACCAACTGAATTCGATCGGGGCGCGCGATGGACCCTATTTCACGAACCACGGTATCGGACAGTGCCTGGATCAGAAGGTCCTCGCTTCCTTCCAACGAGGAACGCAAAATCACAAAGGCGTAAATGCCTTGGCCCTTGATGGAATGCTCGTATCCCACCACCGCCGATTCCACAACCTGGGGGTGCAGGTTGATGGCGTTTTCGATTTCGGCAGTACCCAAGCGGTGCCCCGAAACATTGATCACATCATCCACCCTGCCAATAATCCGGTACATCCCTTGGGCATC
>VHBD01000121.1 GCA_016872125.1 Sphingomonadales bacterium | reverse complement strand
CCTGTCTTGGCCGGTTTGCGCTTGTTGTTTACGGGTCGATACTTTGGGGGATTGGCAACCTTGGCCTTGGCCTTGGCGCTGCAATTGTACGCTTACCATTACCAAATCACTTACTACCTGGGACTTATGATTGTCTTGTATGTGGTTTACGAACTGATTGACCACGGCCGTCGTGGGTCATGGTCCCAAGCCATCAAAGCCTCTGGTTTGGCCTTGTGCGCCTTGGCCTTGGCCTTGGGTTCCAATTGGACCCATTTTGCGGTTACCAACGAATATGCCAAGGAAACCATGCGAGGTGGTTCCGATTTGAAGCGGTTGGAAAAGGGTAGCGATGATGGTTTGGACCGCGAGTACGCCCTCAAATGGAGCAATGGAATAGCCGAAGGCGGCACCGTTCTCATTCCGAACCTCATGGGCGGTGCATCGCAAACGCCCTTGGATACCAAAAGCGCTACCTACGAAACCTTGGTTTCGGCCGGCGTTCCAGAGTTCCAGGCGAAAGGCTTTGTGGAATCGGGGGTGCCCACCTATTTTGGGGATCAACCCGGCGTGGCAGGTCCCACCTACTTTGGCGCCTTGATGATCTTTCTGTTTGTCATGGGCTTGTTAACCCTCAAAGGCTCGCTAAGGTTTTGGCTCTTGGCCTGCGTTGTCCTGTCTTTTATGTTGAGTTGGGGCAGAAACAGCATGGTGCTTACCAATTTTTTTATGGATTACCTCCCGTATTACAATAAATTTCGCGCGGTGGCGATGAGTTTGGTCATGGCCAGTCTGGCAGTCCCCTTGTTGGGTGTTTTGTTTGTCAAAGCCTTGCTGAACAAGGAAATACCCAAGCACGAATTGGAGAAGAAACTCCGTGGGGCAGGTATCGCTTTGGGCGGATTGTGTTTAATGTTGGCCGTAGCGGGATCCATGTTTTTTGATTTTTCGGCTCCCGCGGTGGATGATGCCGAACAATGGAAAGGCATCAATGGGCTGGTGGATGCTTTTCGCGATGATCGGGAATCGCTTTTGACCAAGGATTCCTTTAAGTCCCTGGTGATCATCGCCATGGGCTTTGCAGCGATTTGGTACTATGCTCAAGGCAAAGTCAAAGGCACTCAATTAACCTGGGCTCTTCTCTTGATTTCCACGGTGGACCTGTGGTGGACCGATCGTCGTTATTTGTCAGCGGAGGATTTTGAGCGCAAAAGCCGTTTGGAAATACCCTTTGAGATGACGGAAGCTGACCGGGTCATTTTGGACGAAGAAAATCGCTTGGCCCAGAATGGTGCAGGAAATCTCTATTACAGGGTCTTGGATTTTGGGCAACAGAATCCTTTCAACGAAAACCGGGCGGGGTATTTCCACAAATCCTTAGGGGGATACCATGCGGCCAAACTTTCTCGCTTTGAGGATGTCAAAAACAACTACCTTGGTGGAAACGGAAAAGCCCCTCAACAAAATTTGTTGGATGCGTTCAACGTGCGTTGGATGATCTATCCACCTCAACAGCAGGGTCAGGGTCCGGTTGCTGTGCCTAATCCTGGAGCCATGGGTAATGCCTGGTTGGTGAAAGAATTGCGTTTGATGCCCGATGCCCGGATTGAATTTGATTCGCTAGACGGTACGGATTTGCGCAATGTTGCGTTGATGGACAAGTCTTTGGCGGGGTCTTTGCAAAGCCAATCTTATGTTGTGGATTCTCAGGCCTTTATTCGATTGAGCGCCTATGCACCGGATACCTTGTCGTACGAATACCGCAACAATGCACCATCTCTGGCGATATTTTCGGATATATACTACAACAAAGGATGGAATGCCTATTTGGACGGACAGCCAGTACCTCATCTTCGTGTAAATTACTTGATGAGGGGTTTGGCATTGCCCGCGGGTTCTCATCGTGTGGAATTCCGTTTTGAGCCGTCCACATACCTTCAAGGGGAGAAAATTTCGTTGGCCTTTAACTTGGTATTGTTTTTGGTGGTGGCTTTCGGTTTTTGGAAATCACGGTCTGAAATAAGTACTTCAGAACAGGCATCATGAGCAAGCCTCTTATATTGATTTGCAACGACGACGGGATTACGGCCCCCGGCATTCGTGCTTTGGTCCAAGCGGTCCGCGATCTCGGTGATTGCGTGGTGGTTGCCCCGGATAGACCGCAATCGGGAATGGGTCATGCCATTACTATCGGGCATCCGTTACGGGTGCAGGCCCAGCATGGGCTGTTCGGGGATTTGCCGGCTTACCAAACTAGCGGAACACCAGTGGATTGTGTTAAATTAGCTGTGGATCAAATTCTGCACCGGAAGCCGGATTTGCTGCTTTCGGGGATTAACCACGGCTCCAATGCCTCGATCAATGTGATTTATTCGGGTACCATGTCGGCGGCGGTGGAAGGTGGAATCGAGGGTATTCCAAGCGTGGGGTTTTCTTTGTGTGATTACGCGTTGGAGGCTGATTTTGGACTCTCGGCTGATATTGCAGGTGTTGTAGCTAAATCCGTTTTGGAACGTGGTCTCATGCCAGGCACCTTGCTCAATGTTAATATTCCCAAGATAGACCCCGCCCAATTTCGGGGACTGCGTGTCTCGAGGCAGGCTGCGGCCAAATGGAAAGAAAATTTTGAGGAACGCCATGACCCCCACGGTAAGGCCTATTATTGGATGACCGGGGAATTTGAATTGATGGAGCAAGCGGAGGACACGGATGAATGGGCTTTGCGTAACGGCTATGCCTCGGTGGTTCCGGTACAATTTGATTTGACGGCTCATCATGCGATAGCCAATTTGCAAGATTGGGGGATGCAGGGCTGGAAGATAGAGGGCGGAAATTGATGACCCCCATGGCCTCGGAGACGCGATTTTGGACCAGCAGGGAAGGCCGTACGGGATTTGTGGCGGGTTTGGCAGGGCCTTGGGTGATGATGGGTCTTTGGATTGCTTATCGGATGCAAACGGGTTCGATGGAGGGCGCCGGTGTTCAAGGTGGTTTTGCGTTATCCCATTGGTGGGATTTGCTTTGGGGTTCAGGCCTGGTGGGCCCGCTCTTGAGTTTATCGGTGTTACCGAACCTTGCCTTGTTTTGGTGGAATTTGTATCGCCAATCCGAAAAAGGTGCCGGAGGGGTCCTGGTGGCGACGTTTATTTATGCCTTGGTGGTGGTGGCGATTAAATGGTTTTTTTGATGTTAAGGGATTTTCCATGGAAGGTTGATCCCCCTCAGCGATGAAAATTTATTGCATTGCTGGGGAGGCTTCGGGGGATATGCACGGCGCCTCCCTGCTCAAGGAAATTCGAGTCAGGTATCCCGAATCCATCCTAAGGGGCTGGGGTGGAGACTTGATGCAGGCTGAGGGTTTGAATTTGGTAAGGCATTATCGCGAAACCGCTTTTATGGGCTTCGTCGAGGTACTGCGTAATTTGCGTACCATCCTTCGTTTGCTCAAAGAAGCCCGCAACGACATCCAATCCTTTGCCCCGGATTTGCTGATCTTGATCGATTACCCCGGCTTCAACCTGCGCATAGCAAAATTTGCCAAAGGATTGGGCATCAAAGTGGTGTATTATATATCTCCCCAATTGTGGGCATGGAAAGAGGGCCGAATTCAAACGATACGGGACAGTGTTGATCAAATGTTATGCATATTGCCCTTTGAACAAGATTGGTATGCTCAACGCGGTATCCCAGTGCACTACGTGGGACATCCATTGGCGGATCGATGCAGGCCTTACTCTGCTGCTGAGAAGCGAAAACAACGCGAGGCTTTGGCCAAGAATGAGCCTGCCTATGTGTCCTCTTCTTGGGTGGCCTTGTTGCCTGGAAGTCGGCTGCAGGAAATTCGCAAACACCTTCCCATCCTGTTGGAAACGGTAAGTTCCATGCAGGGAGTTGTCGCGGTTGTGGCCATGGCTCCGGGTATCGATTCGTCGGTGTACCAGTCTATTCTCAACATAAGCCTTAAATCCTACGGAGAAGGCTCGGGAACGGTACTTCTTACGCATCGGACCCGTGATTTGTTGGCTTGTTCAGACGCTGCCTTGGTGGCTTCGGGGACTGCAACCTTGGAGGCCGCTCTCTTGGACTGCCCTATGGTTGCGGTTTACAAAGTCAATCCTCTGTCCTACCGTTTAGGTAAGGCCTTGGTGAAGGTGCCCTATGTTAGCCTCGTGAATCTGATTCTGGGCAGGGAGGCTATACCCGAGCGATTGCAGGGTCAGATGACCGTGCAGGTTCTGAGGGCGGATCTTATCAAATTGCTGCCTTCTGCTGATGGACAACCAATGCCTGACGCGGTGGCTCAGCGGAAGTCCTATGCGACTTTACGGACCATTTTGGCTCCATCCAGGGGAGGCCCGGAGCCTTCTTCAACCCTGACGGCCTCGTCAAGGGCGGTATCCTGCATGGAACAAGCCGGTCTCTTGGCTGAATAACGCCTCCCTTGAACGATATTTGCAGTCCTCCGGGGGATTAGCTCAGCTGGCTAGAGCGCTTGCATGGCATGCAAGAGGTCGTCGGTTCGACTCCGATATCCTCCACCAAAAATCAGAACTTAACCCCTTGTTTTTCAAGGGGTTTTGTGTTTGAAGCTCCTTTCTGCTTCTTGTTCCAACCTCAAACCCACCCTGTGCAATGAGAGGTTTTGGGTCACGTTTGGGTCACAAATCTTGAAAGGGCGCTGTATCAGCATCCAATTACAAGGGCAGAATCAGGTTGAGGTGATATAAATTGGTAAGACCAAAATCATTTTAAAGAACAGCACGGAGTTTATGATTATTTTCATACTCAAACTAGTCAATTGAATCCAAGAACTATTTCTATCCCTGGCTTGCTCGCCTGGATAATTTGTTGCATTACCCTTGTTCCTCCGATTTTAGGCAGGGGTGGGTTCTTCGATGGCCTTCTATATGCCTCCATTTCTCGTAATCTTAGT
>VHBD01000120.1 GCA_016872125.1 Sphingomonadales bacterium | reverse complement strand
CAGGGCGTTCAAATAAGCAGGCAAGGTAGAAACCAAGGTTTTGCCTTCGCCCGTTGACATTTCGGAGATTTTGCCAGAATGCAGCACCATACCCCCGATAAGCTGAACATCGTAATGCACCATGTTCCAAAGGACCTCGGCCCCCGCAGCGGTCCAGCGGTTGCTGTAAAGGGCATGCGCTCCATCGATGCGCACGAAGTCTTTTCCCTCTGCGGCCAATTCCCGGTCGAATTCCGTAGCCGTCACCTTCAATTCGCTATGCTGAGTTAGTCTTCGGGCCGTTTCTTTGACCACAGCGAAGGCTTCCGGTAACAATTGTTGAAGAATGTCTTCCAAAGCGCTGTCTCTTTCCTTGAGGGTGGCATCGTAATCTTCAAAACGAACGTCCTGAGCATGGGCATCCTCTCCCTCTGCACCTTGAGTCTTCAAGGCTGATAACTTCTCATGATACGGCTGCAGGCCTTCGTTAATTCTTCCCTTAAACTCCTGCGTTTTGGCGCGTAATTCATCATGGGTAAGGGCGGCATACGACTCAAAGTACCGGTTAATTTCTTCCACTCGGGGCCACAAGGCCTTGACGTCCCTTTCGGATTTATTACCAAAAAATCCTTGCAGTACTTTGTTGACAAATCCAATCATGGAACGGGGGTCTCGTTGGGGTTCAATAATCAGGAAAAAGTAGGGGGCAAAGTTACCCCCTGAAAGGAGTGGGAAATTACGAATTTGTTCTAATTTTGCCGCATCACGGGGTGCCCCCCCAACCGTATTGGAGGGGGCTGAGATCATACCCATTGAACCTGTCGGGGTCATGCCCGCGTAGGGAAGATGAGAGCCTTCATCGGCTTGGGTCGGCTCCGGACCCGGTTTTTTGTTCCTTTTAACCCAAAAAACCCCATGAGCACCCTCCTAAAACGCTTGGTTCTGGCAACCATCGCCCTCCTTGGTCCCGCTTTGGTTGCCCTAGCCCAAGGACAAACCGCCCCAAAGTCTCCTAAAAGCCTTCTACAAGGCCGCGTTATGGACCCCCAGGGTCGTCCATTGCCTGGTGCAACCCTGCTTTGGGAGGGAACCAGCCTGGGAACAACCGCCAATTCTCAAGGTGAATTTGTCTTAGAAAGACCTTGGGGGGGGCAGAAGCTCTTGGTTCGTTTTGTTGGCTACCAACCCCTGCGCATGGAGATAACGTTGGGGGTCAACGACGGTCTCGCCCAGGATACGCTTTGGAATTGGGTCGTGCAAATGCAGCCTTCCATCCTGCTGCGGGAAGAGGTGGTGGTCACAGCGGGGCATGTTCTGCCAGGAACCCCGGTTACCTCCACCCGTCTGGATGCAGTGGATTTGAAGCGACTTAACAACGGCCAAGACATGCCTTACGTCTTGCAAATGGAGCCCTCCACCCTGGCTTCTTCCGATGCCGGCGCTGGCATTGGCTATACCAATTTGCGCATTCGCGGATCGGATATGACACGAATTAATGTTACCCTGAATGGTGTTCCGGTCAACGACGCCGAATCCCACGGGTTGTTCTGGGTCAATATGCCCGATTTGACTTCCTCCCTCAGCTCGGTCCAAATACAGCGCGGGCTGGGCAGCAGCACCAACGGATCCTCTGCCTTTGGGGCCAGCATTCACCTCGAAACCCACAGCGAAACGGACAGCCCCGGCATCGCACTGCGGGTGGGCGGAGGTAGCTTTGGCACTCAAATTCAGAGCTTTACCGCCAACACCCTCTCCCAATCCGAGGCTTGGTCTGCCCAAGTCCGCGCCTCCCGCATCCTTTCCAACGGCTACGTGGAACGTTCCGGCAGTAACCTGGCCTCTTTGGCCGCTTCGCTGGCTTACAAAAATCGTAACACCATACACCGCTGGTCCGTTCTTTCAGGTCGCGAAAAAACCGGCCAAGCCTGGTACGGCTTAGCGGCCTCGGAATGGGAAAAAAACCCCCGCTTCAATTATGCGGGAATGTTTACCAACGATTCCGGGCAAACCGCCTTCTACCCTAACCAAACCGATAACTACCGGCAAGACCACTGGCAATATTCCATCAAGCACCGCAGTCCATCGGGTTGGTCTATTCATAACACACTCTTTTATACAAGAGGTTACGGGTATTACGAAGAGTACAGTCCTTACCAAGCCTTGGCGGATTATGGCCTTCCTCCGGTTCGTGTAGGCAACGATAGCCTGGTGGTCCTGGCCACCCGCTCGGACCTTATCCGCCAACGTTGGCTGGACAACCACTTTGTGGGACAAATCCTTCAGGCCCAGTACCGTGGTTGGACCCTAGGGGCCCAGGTCCAACGCTATACCGGATGGCATTTTGGCCGCGTCCTATGGACCCGAGTTGGAGCCCTCAGCCTGCCGGAACACGAGTATTACCGCAACCGAGCGGTCAAAAGCGAGGTATCGGCCTTCATCAAAAACCAGCGCCCCCTTAGCCGAGACGGCCGTCTTCAATGGTACGGGGATGTGCAGTGGCGCGGGATCAATTACGCCCTCCTTGGAGAGGGTGGGGACGGGCAGCCACGCCCAATCCAAAAGGTCTTCAACTTTGTGAACCCCAAAACAGGACTGCATTTTCAAGCCAACGAACGCTGGTCCCATTACACCTACCTGGGATTGGGGCATCGCGAGCCGGTTCGCGACGATTTTGCATCGGCTTATGGGGTAGGAGACAGCAACATCATCCTGGTAGCTTATCCCTATCCACGCCCTGAACGCATGGCCAACCTCGAAGTGGGTTCCCAATACCTGGGCAAAAGAACCCGCTTGGTCTCCAACTTTTATTGGATGGAATACCGTCATCAATTGTTATTGACCGGACGCATCAACGATGTCGGGGCCTATACCCGCATCAACGTTCCAATTTCCCGGCGATTGGGTTGGGAATTCCAAGGGACCTACGATATCCATCCCCAACATCAAGTCCAAATCCAAGGAACCTTGTCCAGAAATCGGGTGGATCGTTTTAGTGAGTTTATTGGTAATCAATTGGTTGCTGAACGGCAAAACACACCGCTTGCCTTGTCTCCTGAACAAATTCTTGGAGCTTCGTGGACATGGAAGCCCCTTCAAAATTTGGAGGTGTTATGGAATATGCAATGGGTGGGACGTCAATACTTGGATAATTCAGGAGACCGAAATCGGAGCCTTGACCCTTATTCCGTCCATCAACTCCAAATCCAATGGAACGGAGCATTGTTAGGAAATCGCCTGCTCAAATCCCAAAACGAAAGCCTGCAGTTTCGCATCGTCAACCTCCTCAACCACCGCTACGCCGGACACGGTTATACCTTTGGTTACCTCAACGATATCGGAGTACCTGTCACGGACAGCTATGTCTTTCCCCAGGCTCCTCGTTATTTTCTGCTGACCTACCAGCTGGGGTTGTAAATGAGTTCGCGACAATAATCGCGGATTTGATCCCGGACGGAATCAAAAGCCGCTTGGATTTCCTCCGGGGTTCCCTGGGCTTTGGCAGGGTCCGGAAAGCTGTGGTGGAGGCGAACGGTTGTGACGCCAGCTTTGCTGGGAAAGACGGGGCAATTTTCCTGGGCATTATCGCAGACCGTCAAAATCAAATCAAAGACCATGGCGGCGTATTCATCTACCAGCGTTGATTTTTGGCCGGAAATATCCACCCCGTCACGAGCCATGCTGACCACCGCCTTGGGATTGAGCCCATGCGCCTCGATGCCGGCGCTGTAAACTTCAACCGAAGAATCCGCAAATTTCCGTAGATACCCTTCGGCCATTTGGGAACGGCAACTGTTCCCCGTACACAAAACCAGTATTTTCATCGTTTGGGTTTTCGATGGGTTTCAAAAAAGCAACCAAATCAGGTTGATCAAGGTAAATTTAGGATCAAAGCCAAAGGCCCATTGCAACAGCACCAAGGATAAAGTTATAACAATAAGCTTTTTGTATTTGATTATCCAGTTAGGGAAAGCCAACATACGTAAGAAAATTAATTGTGAATGTTAAAGAAAATTCCCGACCTATTTCAACGAATATTCGTTTAGGCGCAACCTTTTTGGGAACAGGCTTGGATTTGGTGTTAAACTTTGATGCAAACATTGGTGGGCTCGGTGAAAAATCGTAGCGATTCCACACCGCCTTCACGCCCAATTCCAGACGCTTTGGCACCTCCAAAGGGGGTCCGCAAATCCCGAATCATCCAACAATTCACCCACACCAGCCCAAATTTGAGTTGCTGAGCAACTCGATGGGCCCTGCTGAGGTCCGATGTCCAAACCTGTGCCGCTAAACCAAAGGGTGTGCCGTTGGCCAAGGCCATAGCTTCGCTTTCGTTTTCAAAAGGTTGAAGGGTCACCACCGGGCCAAAGATTTCTTCCTGGTTGGTTCGACAGGTGTTCGAAAGTCCTTCGATAACCGTGGGCTCCATAAAGAAACCATTCCGGCAGGAGCCTTCCGGGTGAAAGCGGTTTCCACCGCACAAAACGATACCGCCTTCATCGCGGGCCAGTTGTACATAGCCCAGGACTTTGTGCAGATGTCCTTCGGATACCAACGCTCCCAGGTTGACTTGTTCCCGTGGATCCCCAACGGTCAAGGCTTTGACTTTGGCCAAAAAAAGATCGCGGAATGTGTTAAAAATCGGCTGTTCAATCAAGATGCGGGAACCGCACAAACAAATTTCACCTTGGTTGGTGAAAGCGGCTCGAACGGCGGTTTCCACCGCCTGATCCAAATCGGCATCGGCAAAGACGATGTTTGGGTTTTTGCCGCCCAGCTCCAAGGACATTTTTTTGAAGAAGGGGGCGGCGAGGCCGGCGATGCGGGCCCCCGTCACCGTACCGCCCGTGAAACTGATGACGGGAGTCCGCGGGTCCGTTATCAACGGCTCCCCGGCCCGCAGACCGGTGCCATGAACCAGGTTCACCACCCCCGGTGGTACGCCGGCCTCCTCGCACAATTTTCCCAA
>VHBD01000119.1 GCA_016872125.1 Sphingomonadales bacterium | reverse complement strand
CCTGATCGTACAGCGCAAGCAATTCCGGATCAGGCTGCCCATAAGGGCCAACCGCTTTGAGCAAGGCATTGCGCTGCCCCAGAAAATGATCCCTGCGCATCAACCGGCCCACATAGTCGGGATAGACCTGGGCCAACATCATATCCAGCCATTTGCGGCGCTCCGTGCTCCCCCCTTCGATCAGAACCAAATCGCCCGGAGTCACCATGACGGCGGGGAATTTTCCGAGATGCTCGCTCAAACGCTTGTAGGGAACATCATCCAAGGCCAGTTCCTTGGGGGTACCCGGCTTGTAAACCACCGTTACCTTGGCTTCTTGGACGGGATGATCCTTTGAATTCTGGGCTTGGAAATGGCCTTCAATACGAAAACCCCTCTGACCAAAACGCACCAATTGTGCATCCTGACGGGTGAAATAACTGCGCCCCAGGCACAAAAAATGAATTGCATCCAACAAATTGGTTTTGCCGCAACCGTTAGGTCCTGTAAAGGCGATCCAGCCGGGCTCCAAATCCAATGCACGGCTGGATTCAAGGCGAAAATCAAGGACGTAGAGGCGGTGCAAGTTCACAGGAATGACGTTTATTCGGCAATGGAGGGTTGTATATTAGCGCCTCTTTCGACAAAACCATGTCCTCCACGCAAATATCCCCCGAACAAGCCCATAAATGGCTTGAATCGATGCTTTTGATGCGGCGCTTTGAAGAAAAATGCGCCCAACTTTACGGTCAACAGAAAATCAAGGGCTTTTGCCACTTGTACATTGGCCAAGAGGCCGTGGTCGCCGGAACCTATTCAGCCATTACCCCGGAGGATTCGGTGATCACCGCCTATCGCGATCACGGGCATGCCTTAGCTTGCGGTCTCAGCCCTGAATCCATCATGGCAGAACTTTACGGCAAAGCCACAGGTTGCTCCAAAGGCAAGGGGGGGTCCATGCACTTGTTCAGCAAAGAACACCGATTCTTCGGCGGGCATGGCATCGTAGGTGGTCAGGTCCCCTTGGGAGCAGGCATAGCCTTCGCCGAAAAATACCTGGAGACCGGCAAGGTCAACATCTGTTTTATGGGAGATGGAGCCGTCCGACAGGGCGCATTGCACGAGACCTTCAACATGGCGATGTTATGGAATTTGCCTGTGGTCTTCGTCATCGAAAACAACGGCTACGCCATGGGCACCTCCGTTCAACGCACCACCAACGTTATGGACTTGTCTCAAATTGGCCTTTCGTACCAGATGCCCTCCGAGGCTGTGGATGGAATGAATGTGGTGACTGTGCACGACGCAATGACCCAAGCCGTCGCAAGGGCCCGCAATGGCGAAGGTCCTACGCTGCTCGAAATACGAACCTACCGTTACCGGGGACACTCCATGAGCGATCCTGCCAAATACCGCACCAAAGAGGAATTAGAATCCTACCGTATCCAAGATCCCATCGAACAGATCAAATCCTGGATGATGGACAACAAACACCTCACGGAAAAGACCTACGAAGCTTTGGAAGAGAAAATTGACGCCATGGTTTCGGCATCCGTTCAATTTGCCGAAGAGTCTCCCTGGCCAGACGAAATCGAAATGTACCGCGACGTTTACGTCCAAGAAGACTATCCTTACCTTATGAACTAAGGGCATTTTCGACAAGCCCAAATTCAATTTCCCCAAACAAATATCCGATATTTCAACCACCCAGACCCATAAAAACAGCGACCATGGCCCAGAAAACCAACTCCAACAGCAGCGACGCCTTTGAAAAGTTAGAGCAACTTGACCTGCAGGACAGCCTCGGCAAAGCCGAAGCCTTTTTCCAAGCCAATAAGAAAGTGATATCGTATGCCGGAGGCGGATTGCTGGCCCTGATTTTGGGGGCCTATTACGTGTGGGGTATTTACCTCCCGGACCGTCAGCGCGAAGCGGTGGATCTGATGCATGTGGCGGAGCGCTATTTCGAAAACGATTCTTTGCGTCTCGCAGTAGAAGGGGACGGTAATTTTCCTGGATTTGAGGAAATCGTGGATGAATACGGATGGACTCGTGCAGGCAATTTGGCTAAATATTATTTGGGTGTCAGCTATCTCCGAATGGGCAAATACAACGAGGCCATTGATGCATTGAATTCCTTCAGCACCAAGGATCCCGTCCTTGGTAGTATCGCGCTAGGTTGTGTTGGGGACGCCCACCTTCAACTCAAAAAAGACCAAGAAGCTCTGGACTGCTACCTCAAGGCTGCCGACTTCAAAGCCAACGAGTTCACGACCCCATTCTACCTTCAAAGGGCTGGTGAAGTCGCCGAAAAACTTGGCAACAAAGACAAGGCAACGGAGTGTTACGAAAAAATCCAGCGGGAATATCCCCAATCCACCGAGGGTCAGGGCGTTGACCGTTACCTCTCCCGGATCAAACTGAATTCTTAGGACAGCCTGCCATGTCCACCGGATCGGACTTTTTCAGCCTTGATGAAGAAAAGGCCTATCCCAGCCCTGCTGAAGCCGCTTCCCTCAGAATCGGAATCGTAACCGCTCGTTGGAATCATGCGATTACTGAACAATTGACCTCAGCATGCATCAAAGCCTTGCTTGATCGAGGGGTCTCCCTGAATAACATTTCAGTGCATCATGTCCCCGGATGTTATGAAATACCCACGGGATGTCAATGGTTGGACCAATACCATAAAGTTGATGCATTGATTGCGATAGGTTGCCTCATCAAGGGAGAAACGCCACACTTTGAATATATATCGGAAGCGGTTACCCAAGGCATCATGGATCTCATGCTACGCCTTAATAAGCCGATCGTCAACAGCGTTTTGACCGTTTACAACATGGAGCAAGCTTTGGACCGTCTCGGTGGTGCCCATGGACACAAAGGTGTTGAATCTGCCCAAACCGCATTGCAAATGCTTCGACTCAAAATCAATTTATTGAATCAATCCGGTTTGTGAATTATTCCGGCTCGATTTGTTCTGGCTTCTTTTTAAGAGCCAATCTCATTCAATTTATCAAGAATAGAATCCTCGGGGCCTAGGCCCATGCGCTTACGCAAGCGGTATCGGGCCATCGAAACCCCTTGGTTACTAATATTTTGAATCTTGGAGATCTCAACGCTGGTCATGCCCATACGAATAAGGCAGGCCAAACGAATATCCGATTGCGTCATTCGAGTATATTCCATGCGAAGACTCGGTATAAAGCCAGGCACACATTGATTGAATTGTGTTTTGAAATCTTCCCATTGCTGATTGGTATGCAGTTTGGAATTCCAAAGAGAAGCCAATTCCCCATAAGCAGGAATGGATGAGTCCATGGCCTTCAATCCGGTTACAGCCTCATCGTCCTCGTATTCAACATTTTGGCCAGTAAAAACACCATCGTGCGGTAGCAAGGCAATAGCCGCTGACTTTATTCTGCGCTGATGGTACCTTCCCCACAGGATGACACTTAGTACACCCACAAATGCAACCAAAAACCAAAAATCCCTCATCTTTCCGCCCGCATTCATTGCCCTTTGGGGATAATCCCCTCCTTGTTTACTGAGCGATGCAAGAAGAGATGAATGATGAAAATGCGATTCCCTGTAATAGGCCAAGGCGTCCATGGGCCTATGGTCCGTCAAAGCCCATTCATAACGTTTATGGGCATTCAGTAAACGCCAAAACACAGAGGTTTCCAGGTCTATCGCAGGTCGATTTTCCTTTAAAAGAAGAAGCATTTCGTGGTTAACAAAATTTGAAAATTGCCTTTCCTCCTCTTGTTTGTTTTGACAGGCGAATTCCAATACAATCCATTCCAAAATCGGCCATTGATTATTCAAAGATTCGGGCCATTGATGTGCTGCTTGTTTCAGGTACATCACATAAGGCCTTGCAGAATGAACATTTTGAGCCTTTGCCGTAAAATTCAAACGATACGTTGCCAGGACGAGGGCCAATGCAGCAGCCTCGGTTTGTTCAGAAGAAGATAAATTCTCGGCTTTGTGTATTCTGGCTTCCAAGGCGGACCATCGCTCCTGCAAGTCTTGCAAAGGAAAAGGCCTTCCGTGATACCCTCTGGGTTCCAATGCCTGAGATTCATGGTGCTCGGGACAAAAACCATGCCATTCCACGTCGGTTTGCAAGGGTTTTGGGCCCTCCCAAGCCTGATGAGGAAGATGGCAGACCCCCTTGTCTTTATGGTCACTCATCGATAAATTTCTGTTAACCTTATTTTCGAGTTCAATCGCGTAATCCGCATTTTCCTCCAGCAAGACAAACCATGAAGGCCTGTCTCGATGCGCCAAAAGGAGCATGCTCAATAGGAAAGTAACTTTCAATGAAATGGCCATAAACTTGCAACAATCAAAGCTAAACGGAGACTGAGATTTTCGAACACCTCTGAAAATTATGGAGTAAAATCTGAAAAATTGAACAAATTTGTAATAGATAGGCTCTCCTCATTAATTTTGATCATACAATGATGGAAATTCTGCTTCTCATCCCCAAAACCTCATTCCTATGAAAAAGACTATGCTCGTGTTGGTTCTGATGACGTCGGCGCTACTTGGTTGCCGCAAGACCGACAATACCCCGTCCCTTTCACCGGCTGAAACCTACGCCAATCGCCTAGTTGGAACCTGGGATGTTGATAGTTTGACCTATTCCGCTTCGGTAGCCGTTTTGGGTCAAACCATTCCCATTCAAGGGGGCGCATCACAGGCTGGATATATTGCTTTCGAAAAAACTCCTTCAAGGACCGTGAATTACGATATCAAGTTCAGGCCATCCTTGCCACCCACAATTCCTTTCCCCTTGGATACTGTGCCTTTGTTGGGCCGAGGAACCTGGGTGAATACCGTGGATACCATCACCTTAACGAATGACAGCAATCAAGTATACAAATTCAAAGTTTTGTATAACGGCACCAATTCGCAACAACTCAAAACCGTAGTGATTTACGATGGAGGAATCTTGGGTTTGG
>VHBD01000118.1 GCA_016872125.1 Sphingomonadales bacterium | reverse complement strand
ATTGACGGGGGTATGAGCGAGGGGGGCGGGCGGCGGCGAGGCCATATCGCCGGCGCAATGGATCTCGATTTGGTTGCCGCTGTGCTGCCGGCGAACGGCCTGGGTCGGTCCGGCCAGCACCACCCCTGCTTGGTGGATCAGCACTATGTCGGTGCACAGGTCTTCGACCGTTTCCATTCGGTGGGTGGAGATCAACAGGGTGGTGCCCGCCGCCCGCCGCTCGAGGATAATTTCTTGGAGTATTTGAGCATTCACGGGATCGAATCCGGAAAAAGGTTCGTCAAGAATCAATAAATCAGGCTCGTGCATCAAGGCCGCCACCAACTGGACTTTCTGTTGCATTCCCTTGGATAGCTCCTCGGCCTTTTTGTTCCACCAACTTTGCATCTCCAGGCGGGTCATCCATTTCTTGGCCGCGTTCAGGGAATCGCCGGAACTCATACCGCGTAGGCGCGACAGGTACAGCAATTGTTCCCCGATTTTCATCTTTTTGTATAGGCCACGCTCCTCGGGCAGATACCCTATTCGACGTGAATGCTGCGGGCCCAATTCTGTCCCGTCCAAGGTAATGGTCCCGCTATCCGGCGCAAGGATCCGGTTAATCATGCGGATGAGGGTGGTTTTGCCCGCGCCGTTGGGCCCAAGCAGGCCCATGATATGCCCTCTTTGAATATCAAGGCTTACCTCCTTGAGGGCTTGATGCTGTCGATAGCTTTTGCTCACCGAACGAATTTCCAGAAAAGACATAGGGTATCTTTGAGCTTCAAATTTATGCCAAAAAACCTCCACTCCTTGTTAAGCGCGTTGAGTCAACCTCTACGCATTTTGATCACCACCCATCACAAACCCGATGCAGATGCTTTGGGGTCATCGCTGGGATGGGCGCATGTTCTCCAAGCACGGGGCCATGCGGTGACGGTGGTGGTCCCCAACGATTTCCCCGGCTTTCTGGATTGGATGCCGGGAACGACAAGCGTGCTCGATTATGAGCAAAGCCAGGACAAGGCGTTGAAGGCGCTCCAAGAGGCAGATTTAGTTTGCTGCCTTGACTTTAACGACCTCAAGCGTAACAATGAATTGGGGCAAAAGATCGAACAATCGGGGAAACCCATTTTGATGGTGGATCATCACCCCTACCCCAAAGATTTTGCCACTTATTCCTATCACAAAGTGGAGGCCTCCTCCACCTGCGAATTGATCATGGATTTATGCAAGGAATTGGGGTGGATGGATGCCGTAAGCCTCGATGCCGGAACCTGCTTGTACGCAGGCTTGGTGACCGATACCGGCTCCTTCCGTTTTCCATCGTGCACGCCCAATACGCATCGATGGGCAGCCCACCTACTCGAAATGGGGGTTCGTCATTTCCAAGTCCACGAGGCCATCTTTGACCAAACCCCGGTGGAAATCCTGCGTTTCTTGGGGCATTGCTTTATGAATCGCCTCAAAGTCCTGCCGGAATGGCATACTGCCTATATTGTGATCCCGCAACAAGATCTTAAAGACTTTGGCGTCCGCACCGGGGATACCGAAGGTTTGGTTAACTATGCACTGAATCTCAAGGGAATGCGATTTGCATCCGTGATTATTGATCGAGGGGTCCAGGTCAAGATGTCGTTCCGATCCAAGGGCAAGGTCCCTGCCAATCTCTTTGCCATTCAATATTTTGAGGGTGGAGGTCATTTGAATGCTGCAGGCGGCCAGAGCGGGGATACCCTGGAACAAACCGAGGCCCGCTTTCTCGCCGCCATGGAGTCCTTTGCCCCCGATCATTTACGATAATTTTGAAACGAACCATGTACAGAATTTTTCTGGTGTTGCTGTTGGTTGTGGTGACTCTGCAAAGTTGTACGACCGACCCCTCGGGCAAGACTCCTCCCCTTCTCAAGACTACAGGTGGGTTGGAATATTATTGGATCAAAAAATCCGCTCCGGTCAAGGCTGAATTCGGCGACCTTATGGCCCTAAGAATGCGTATTTATGCTGGGGATAGCTGCCTCTACGATGGGTCTGTGAGCGGTCAGCCCTTCTGGATTCAACTCACCCAGTCCGCCTACAAGGGGAGTATCCAAGAAGGCCTGGCCCTGATGGGAAGGGGGGACAGCGCATGTTTCTTTCCGGTCGCTGATTCGGTTTTTAAATTTGATTTGGGAATTCCCAAGCCGGATTGGGTTGCCGCGGGTTCTCGACTCAAACTGGAGGTCGGGGTGCACCGGATCAGGAACGAAGAAGGAGAAATTACCACCTTTATGGGACAACAAGGCATACCTGATTCATGTCGAACCGCCGCAGGAGCCGTTCGATGGAAACCGAATGCCCCTAAAACATCGAAAACCAAAAGCGGGCTGCTTCAAAATGGGGTCAAATACCGTTTGGTTGGCCGTATGCAATCGCTCAATGGCCAGGTAATCCGTGCCTTTACCGACCAAGAGCCTTATTATTTCGTTCAAGGTCAAGATCAAATCAAGCCGGAAGGATTGGGCGCTTTGCTCTCTTCATGCTCGCCTGGTGATTCGATTTGGATTGTGTTGCCATCATGGGAGGCGTATGGTAGACAATCGTTACCGGAGGTGGGATTGGAACCCTATACGACGCTCTATTTTCAATTGCGCATTCTGCCCGCTCGCTAAGAAGGGAGTTCCCCCAAATTAGGGCATGACCACCGTGCGGTGTGCCGCCACAAAATTCTGAAAACGAAAGACCTCGCAGTCTGCAACCGAATAGCGAGGTATAGGCATGAGTCCTTGGGGACCAAGGCGAAACAGACGATACTCACGGAGTAAATCCCAGAAGTCCTTGAAGAAAACCCGGGACGCCACATTCATTTCGTTGAACTCAAATTGGATCCATTGAATTCTGCCCTCTTGCAGGGCCTGTTGGGCCCCTTGGAGGACGGCGTATTCATGGCCCTCGGTGTCTATTTTCAAAAACAAGACCTTATCAATTCCTTGCGATGCAAGGAAATGGTCGATCGTGTCGAGTGTTATCTGAACGGTCTGCGTTTCTTCTTGGCGGTATCCCGCGTGCAGCAAAGCGCCTTGATGCAAGGATGCGTGTTCGGTTCCTTCCTCATCACCGTGATCGAACAAAGCATGAGTTCCTTGCTCTTGTCCAAAACCAAACGGAAAACAGCGGATTTGCGAATTGGATAAGGTATTCCTTTTTAAAACCTCAAAGGTCCTGGGGTGAGGCTCGAAGGCAAGAATTTCGAGCATGGGGTTGGCCTGATGCAATGCCGCGGAATAGTTACCGATATTGGCTCCAACGTCCAAAACGATACCCGAAGCATAGCGTTTAGGATTCAGATATCGCTGAACGAAGGGAAGCTCACCGCTGATACCATCGTTCTCATAATTGCCTACCCCCAAACCTGTGTAGGCCCACTGGATCAGGTGCTCGTTGAATTTTCGAAAAGAGGGTCCGCCCAAAAGCCGACGGTACGTGTTTTTGATAAAGCCCATGGGCGAAATTAAGGCGAGGGGGAAGCAAACTGCCTTTGGGCGTGGAAGGCTTTGATTTTGGGGTGAATCATCGTGAACCATAGGGGCGGAATCAGCACCGGAACAATAAGCCCCGCATAACCTCCCGGTAGGGTTGGTCCGTCCTCGTGGGTTTTGAGTTGGTAAAAGGGTCTTCCACCGTACATGTGGTGGTCGGCATGACGGCTCAAATCGTAGAGCATGAATCGGCTAAATGGCTTATCGCTTTGCCAGGCGTGATGGGCCCGTACCCTCTCGCTCTCGCTACGCTCCAGTCCATAATGCTCAATGTAATTGGTGTACTCCAACAAAATATCTGCAAACAAAGCCTGACCCACAAAAGCAATCGCTAACATCGGATGAATCCAGCCCAATCCCAGTACCAAAACAATATGAAGTAAGGTATTACGAACCATGGCGTTGCTCAAACCGTAGGGGGATTTCCCGGACTTTTGTAAGCGTTCCGCCTCGGATTGTAAGGACTGCATGAACTGACCGCGAATGCTTCGAATCAGAAAAGTGTAAAAATGTTCGCCGTATCGGGCTGAGGCATGGTCCAACGGGGTGGCCACATGCCGATGATGGACTCTCAGATGGTCGATGGCAAAGTAGGCGTTCATCACCACGAACAAAAGAAAGTCTCCGGCTCTTTTCCAGGCACTTTCTTTGCGGTGTATCATTTCGTGCGCGGCAACAATACCCATCGATCCGCTCGAAAAACCGGTGGACAAAATGGCGCCCAGGAGCGCAGAACCTTCCAAAGCCCCGGTGTACGTTCCCCATAATAAGGTCATGATGCAGGCAATGACCATGGGTAGCGCCAGGACCACATACAGGTCCGGTAAAGCAGACTCGGACACCGCTTCGTTGTTACGGCGTTGCCCCATGATCCACTCCAGGGAATTCACCACCCCCAAAACAAAAACCACATTGGACCAAGCCCACGCCCCGCCCATGGTATTTCCCCACAACGTAATCAGCCCCGGCACCAACGTCAAGGCGTAGGCCCATGATCTTGCTCGATTGTTGATTAGGAGATTGCTCATAAAGGGTTCTTTTAATAAAAAGTCTTGTCTGGATTTAGATGTAGCCATTCCGACCACATTTTTCCTGAATTCGAGTGTAAAGTTAGTTGAACAAGACCTGTACCCCAATCTTGAGTTGACAGGGGGATGCAGGTTAAATCCTTGGGGATTTGGATTTGTCGGATCACCTGCCCTAGGTTGTTACGTGCGGTCAAGTGAACCTCGTCAGCCCCCAAGTTTTCAAGAATTTCAAAAAATACATGAAATCCCGCGGGATTCGGATACAGCCGAAACCTTGGCTTTGCCCCTTCCTGATAACCGGTACCCGATGTACAGTTGAGTACAGAACTGTTTGCTTGCAGGAATTGACCTTGGACCACCGACCATCGGTACCAGGTGGCGGAGCCTTGTACCGAGCGCCAATCTCCCAAGTAAAAGCGGTTGTTACCGTTAGGGGTTCCAGCGAGCATAGCCACACGCAGGGCTGATCCCCCGCGAT
>VHBD01000117.1 GCA_016872125.1 Sphingomonadales bacterium | reverse complement strand
ACCAAAGGGAACACTGCATAAAAGAGCAATGCGATCGCCAAGGCAATTTCCCGTCCCCAGTGGCGAGGTCCTTGGCGCATGAGTTGGGCATGGAGGACCCACCATCCTGGCACAAAGGCCATGCTTGCCCAGACCCAACCGCAAGGCATAGTGGGAAACAGCGCCACAATTCCCAAACCCGCTAAGCCCGCGATTCCTGCCTTGCTTTGCCATGCCCCTAAGCTGCCCGGCCAGCGAAGGCGCAAATAAATCTCCCAACACGCACCCCCTGCCACCAAGGCCATCAAAGCATGCATGGCCCAGTGTCCAGCCCACCAGATCCCCAGGATGGCGACACCAATGCCCAAGGCACTCCATGTTCTGGCTTTGGATCGGGCAGGTCGAGGTGCAATCATGCTTGATCCTTGTTGATCCGGGAAAAGGTTTTGCGGTAATGAACGAGGCCGGCGATTGCTAATCCCATCAAAATCAAGGCGATATACCAAGGAAATGGGTTATCCTCCCATCGAAAGGTGGTTTCGGATAAAACCTGGCTGTTGCGCATGTCCCACCAATTCAACTTGTAGGCCAAGAAAGATAACAAATTGTTACAGAAATGACCCATTATCGCCGGCCAAACAGACCCTGACCATAACACCAGGTAACCAAAGAGCGCCCCCAGCAAACATCGCGGTACGAAACCAAGCCATTGCCCGTGTATCGCCGAGAACAAGAGGGCCGAAACCCAAACCCCTGCATGCGGATTGCGAAGCTGCTGCTGTATAAGCGGTTGCAGCGACCCTCTGAACACTAGTTCTTCGCCGAAGGCCGGTAACAACGCCAACACCACCACGCCAATCAGCCCGTAAAGAATGCCATCCGGTTTCATCAATACCGTCAAGAGCTGTTGAGAACTTTGCTCAGTGGCTTGCCAATCCAGGGATACCCTCTTGATCGCGGGGTAGGCCTCTGCAAGCCTAGAATAGGGTAAACCTTGGTTAAGGTGAAAGAGGTTGTACACCATGGGTAGGCAGAGTATAGTGAGGGCCATACCTCCCAACCATGCAGAAACGCCAAATCCGAAACGGGCCTGCAAGAGTTCCCTGTGGTTTTCCTGCAAGAGTTCCCTGTGATTTTGGAAGAACCACCAACCGGGCAAAACAAAAAAGCCCAAACTGCTCAAACCCTGAGCCAGAAAAAGAGCCATTGCCGTGCGAGCGGATTCGATTACAGGGTACCCTGCTGCTGTATTGTCTATCAATTCGGCCACGTTTAGATCAAACAAAGCAGGAAGCAAGGCCATGGCCAAATAACTGAAGACCAATCCGGTCATCAGACACACCATAACCAGGGTCAACAGGGGTCTTATCGTCATCCTTCTCCAAATGTAAAATCAAGAGGCGTCTTCAAGGCTTCTTACCTTTGTGTCGTTATGGAGATCCCCACAGCCCCCTCAATCACGACCGGAGTTCGCATTGGCTCCTTGGATTTAGGGGACTTTCCCTTGTTGCTGGCTCCAATGGAGGATGTCAGCGATCCCCCATTTCGGGCCGTCTGTAAACAAGGAGGGGCCGACTTGATGTACACCGAATTCATTTCCTCGGAGGGCTTGGTCCGAGATGCTGTCAAGAGCCGACAGAAGTTGGACATCTACCAGCATGAGCGTCCCATGGGGATACAGATCTTTGGAGGAGAATTGGAGCCCATGTTGGGCGCAGTGGACAAGGTTGCGGAGGTGTCCCCCGATATCATTGACCTCAACTTTGGCTGCCCTGTCAAAAATGTGGTTTGCAAAGATGCGGGTTCAGGAATGTTACGGAACCTACCCAAGCTTATCCAGATTACCGCCGAACTTGTCAAGCGAAGCCCCATGCCCTTGACGGTCAAAACCCGTCTGGGTTGGGACGAACAGTCCAAACATATCGTTCACCTTGCCGAAGCTCTTCAAGATGTGGGCGTTGCAGCCATCGCCGTGCACGGCCGCACCAGGGTTCAGATGTACAAGGGCTCCGCGGATTGGACCCTGATTGGGGAAGTCAAAAACAACCCGCGCATGCACATTCCTGTTTTTGGGAACGGGGATATTGACAGCCCCATGAAGGCCGCGCAATACCGCGAGCGCTACGGAGTGGATGGTATCATGATCGGCAGGGCAGCGATAGGATACCCATGGATTTTTCGAGAAATCAAAGCTTATCTGCATAGCGGTGATGTCCATGCACCACCTACGGTCGAAGAGCGCCTGGCTGCATGCAGCGAACACTTGGAGCGATCCCTTGAATGGAAGGGGCCCAAATTAGGCCTCCTGGAAATGAGAAGGCATTATGCTCCTTATTTCAAAGGCTTCGAAAACATCAAGGAAATCCGCAGTCGCCTGGTTCAATCCATGGAGCCCGATGAAGTTTGGGGCCTCTTGGAACAAATCAGGTCGCAATACGCAACAAGCGTCCCGGCTTAGTGCTTGATGAAGCGTAGCGTCCGGCTGAAACGACCGTCGTTCACCTGGAGGTGATACATGCCGGGCTCCAAGCCAGCCACGCCAATCTGCAACGGCGCAATACCGTCCAAAACTTCGTGGCCCTGCGTTATCAAACGGCCGGACAGATCCACAATGCTGTAACGCACGTTGCCAACACGGTAGGCAGCCCTGACCAAAACATTCAGGCGGTCTGAAACCGGATTGGGAAACGCCCTTAATTCCAAGGTGTTTTGTTCGAGAGAGCGCACCGAAGAGGACGGGCTGCTGGTCACTGCCGAAACGGCTGCAACGCTGCTCGGCCCGAAACCATTGGGGTTCCATGTGCCGCTGTAAACCGGGCTGATGTACTGCTGGTAAATATCGCTGGTCAAGGTATAGTCCACATTCGGATCCACGTTCGTGAAAACGGTGGTCTGTGCTCCGGAATAATAGGCGGAGAACAAGTACACCGTGGAGTCACGCAAGACCACCCCCGGGGTATTGTTGATAATGTCGGTAATCTGGACCGAGCGCTGGGAATTGCTGCCCAACGTATCCCCGTAGGTGTAGATTCCGTCACCAAGATCCACAATTTCACCGGCATCAATCATGCCGTCTGAATTCAAATCCTGCCATTCGCTCACCTTACCGATGATAGATTCTCCGAAGAGATTGAACCCGGGATTGGTCACAAAGGAGAAACGAATGGAATCCACCTTGAGGCGCGATCCCTTGTTGGCATAATACCAAATCCCGAAATCGTAGGAACCGGAAGTGGCCGCCGATGGTCGGACGCCGCCCGAATACACCATGTTGCGAAGGGAGTCCAAGCGAACTTTGGAGATGATGTTCGAATTAATCACAAATCCTTGATTGACAATATTGTCCGCAGGAAATTGATCCGTCGTTCCGGAGGGCATGGAAATTGTGTACGCAATGTTATATTTACCTGTGCCGTAAGCCGAAGGGTCAAAATCCGTAGTGCGCAGAGTGTCCGTCGAATCGCTGGGTAAGGCCGCAATGGAAGCATTTTGATTGTAAACGGTGTTAGTCAATCCTGCAGGATTGGTGAAATCAATTTTCACGTTGAGCCCAACATTGCTTTGCGCGTTTTGGCCAAAATTCTTGACCGCCGCCCCAAGCTTGAAAATATATTCGCCTGCATTCAAGGCCTGGCTGCTGGGGATGCTGAATTCGGTAGGGCGAATCACCGAGCCGTTACCAATCCCTACGTCGTTCAAGAAAAATCCTGTCTTATCCCCCATGAACACCACCACAGAATCGCCGCTGTCCATGCTTTGGCGTATGAGCGCACCGTCCGAATTGGAAACCAACATGACCGGAATACGAACATTGGCCCCCGCACCTCCAGCGCCCATGTTCAGAACGCCTGCACTGTGGTTGATGATGATGCATCCTACGGCACCTGCCCTTTGGGCAGCCAAGGCCTTGACCCCAAACTCGCAAGAGCCTCGGTAAAGGACGCAGATTTTGCCTGCCACCGCCGACGCATTGATCAGCGTGGTGTCGCAAGCCAAGGAATCCCCGCCAGCATTGGACGAAAAACCACGCACCAACGGGGCCTGTACTTGGATTGTATCGTAGCTGTAGCCCCAACCTTGGGCCGCGTCTCCGGGACCGTAAGTGTAAGGGCCAGCAATCGACGATGGCTGCGATACAAAAAGGATGACCTGGCCCATGGCCACCGAAGACATGGCCGAAATGGAGCAAACAAGGAGGGCTGTCACCAGCAGGCGATGGAAAGTCTTGGTTACGTTCATGAGGTAAGGAATTAATTTATTTGTCTCCACGAATTTAGGTATGAAATTAGAGAATGAGTCTCTTCTAGCGGCGCTTATTGACCAAGGTGATTCCCCCAACGATGGCAAGCAAGCCGGTCAGGTGATAGGCATTCAAGGTTTCTCCGTCCCAATAAGCCCATAGCAAGGCGACCACCGGCATCAAGTAGGTGGTTGTGGAGGCAAAGAGGGGGCCTGCCAACTGGATCAAGTAATTGAAAGCCACCAAACTGAACGCCGAATTCACCAGGGAGAGGAAAAAAAGCAGGTACAGGGCATTCCATGCCCCCTCTTGTTGCATCGGCGTGACCAGATCACCCCAACACCACAGGGCCAAAAGCGCAGGAATGGAGGCGATGACCAAAGGGAAGGAAGCGGTGAGCCATGGGGTTATCCCCTTGAGCCGATGTCCTACCGTGTTCACCGAAATGCCGTAAAAAAAAGTCGCCAAAACAAGGAGCAATGCCAGGTTGGGATTCGAGGCGCTTTGAATTCGATGCTGGGAGAGAATGAGCAGGACAGCACCCACAAGGCCCAAGAGTAAACCCAACAACTGGCTCTTTTGGGTGCTTTTTCCAAAAAAAGCCCAGCCCACCACCAGCGTGAACATCGGGGTAAGAGCATTGAGTACCCCAGCGGCTCCGCTGTCGATCCCTGTTTGTGCTGTTGCAAATAGCAGGGCAGGAATGCCGTTCCCCACCAAACCAACCACCGCAAACCATGGCAGTAAGCGCCAATGCTCTCGCTTCATGTGCCAAAGCCAAAGGGGGATCATTGCTAAACCGGCCATGCCAATGCGC
>VHBD01000116.1 GCA_016872125.1 Sphingomonadales bacterium | reverse complement strand
AGGACCTTTTCCTCAAATTTTCGGGGTCGTTGAAAACGAATCCTGCTGGCGGATTCCATAACATAGGTGGTCTGCGGATCGATGCCTTGTTTTCGAAGTTGCCCTTTGAGAACCCACGGAACTTCGAGGATTTTGAATTGCCCTTTAACATACGTCTCCGCCTCGTAACTCATAGGTCCTGCGGAATGCACAGGAGCAGCAGCGATCGCTTTGCGCATGTACCCGTAGGCGGGATCTTCGGCCCCGGCCTTAATCGTAACTTCTTGTAAACCAACGACTCTAAGCGTTAACACCAAATCAGGGCCCGCTGCGGTGGCTTGGGATACGGATTCCAACGTCCAATTCAAGCGCAGAGGCTGGTATCCCAAATGGGAACAATAGACAACATAATCCCCGGCGGGGATCATGATTTCGTAGAGTCCATTTTCGTTGCTGAGCCCGGTCCATTGCCCAGGCTCCATCACCACAGTTGCATAGGCCACGGGCTTACCCTGAGTATCCAAAACCCTGCCTCTTACTTTGATGGGAACTTCAGCATCCATATGAACCTTGTTATCCATCCCATGCACCCCAAATCCAGGTGCAGTGACCAGCAGAATCCAAAAGGAAAATGCCCAATAACACCGGATGGATCGAAAAAAGCTAAGCATCCCAGCAACGTTCAACCTGCCCCCATGCGGAGCAGGTCTCGTGCCGAAGGCCGGACTCGAACCGGCATGTCTTGCGACACACGCCCCTGAAACGTGCGCGTCTACCAATTTCGCCACTTCGGCAAGTTTAAAAATGAAGCCACCCGGTACAGGTCGTGGACCCAGAGGGCTGTGCATGATCAAAGATACACGCGGGGCAAAGGCTTTGCCTATCTTTGAAGATTCCTATGGCAGTCGGACCCCCTGTAAGCATCAAAACCTCCACCGGCTTTACCATTCTTTGCCTGCATGATCCTCATTACAACCTGGCGCACCTGGCCTTGATTAACGACAGCGGCAGCAGGGATGACATGCCGGTTGGATCGGGGGTGACGCATTGCCTCGAACATTTGTTGTTTAAAGGCACCAGCGATCGCAATACGTTCCAAGTACTTTCAGAACTGGAAAACAAGGGGGGAGACCTCAATGCCTTCACCACCAAGGAACGTTTGGTCCTTCATGCCTCCTGCCCTGCGGTTCACAGTTTGACGGCCCTGGATTTGTTGGGGGACATGTGGTGGCATTCCAAGTGGAGCGATGAAGAGTTCCGCAAAGAACAAAAGGTCATCCGGGAAGAAATTGGTATGTACAAGGATAATCCGGAGGAGAGCCTCTTGGAAGAATTCGAAGAACTGGTCTTTGGTCGGCATGCCCTGGCCCATCCCATTCTTGGGTTTGAGGAACAGTTGATGCGCCTTCGTCCTCAAGAAGTTCATGACTATTACCGAAACGTCTTCTTGCAACGGCCCACCGTATTGGTATATCATGGTCCCCTAGAGCCTATGGAGGTCAAAGCCGCTATGGAACGACGCCAACCAAAGTCCAGGAAAACTGTCATTCAGGCGCATACCGCTCTCCAACGAAATCGTCCAACAGGCCTGCGTCAAAGTAAATCCCTCGATAAAGTTCAGGATTTCAACCAAGCCTACGGAATGATCGGGGGACGTGCACCCTCAGTAAGCGATGAAAACCGATGGGCCATTGCCCTTCTCTTCAATTGGCTGGGTGGCGACCATATGAGTGCAAGGCTAAGCATGGAATTGCGCGAGAAACTTGCTCTGGTTTACGAAATCGAAGCCCAATACAGCCCATATTCCGATACCGGCATGTGGTCCATACCTTTTTCTTGCGATCCAAGCAATCATCGCTTGGTTCAAAAAAGGGTAGAGGAAATCCTTCATCGACCCTCCTTGTCCACCCCCACCCCCACCGAATTCAAAATAGCCAAAGAGCAAATGATTGGCCGTATTCTCCTAGCAGAAGAAAACCGTCTTCAAAACCTCATTGGTTGGGGACAGGCCTACCTTGATGGCAACCGACTCTTGGATACCCAAGAAATCATTGACCGTATTCATCGAATTCCAAGAACTGCGGTTCTGGAAGCCGCCGGTCATTTGTTTCGTGTTATGCCCAGAAGGTCCTTGCTATGGACCTGTGCTCCATGACCCTTCCTTTTTGATTCTACCGTATTCTTATGCGATTTTTTCCTGAATCCCTCGAAAACTACATTAACCAACACAGCAGCGCACCTAGTGCACTACTCCAAGAACTGGAACGCGACACCCACCTGCGTTGCCTCATGCCTCAGATGTGTTCGGGGCATCAACAAGGTCGTCTACTAGCCCTCCTCAGTAAAATGTTACGGCCGAAAAGAATCCTGGAGATCGGAACGTTCACCGGCTATTCAGCGCTCTGTCTGGCGGAAGGATTAACGAATGACGGTCATCTTCATAGCATCGATAACAACGCCGAAACATTAGAAATTGCACAATCTTATGTGAACCGATCAGACTTTAGCCAAAAGATCACCTTTCACCATGGCACAGGTTTAGAATGGATCGATCGCCTTGAAGAATCTTGGGATATCGTATTTATCGATGCGGATAAAGAAAACTACCCTAATTACCTAGAAGCCTTGTTACCTAGGCTTAAAGCCGGAGCGATTGTAATAGCTGACAATGTTTTATGGAGCGGGAAAGTAGTCGACGACTTATCCCGTGACA
This sequence comes from Sphingomonadales bacterium, assembly GCA_016872125.1. Lineage (GTDB taxonomy): Bacteria > Bacteroidota > Bacteroidia > UBA7662 > UBA7662 > SYHX01. Next base: position 2,383 of record VHBD01000116.1, on the reverse strand, counting down.
AAGAAACCGAGGCGCTAAAAAAATACAATCAACTAATTTATAAAACTTACAATTTTGAGGTGGTCATCCTTTCAGTAAGAGATGGAATTTCGCTTGCTAGGTTCAATGGGAATATTAATGAAGACTAGCACTACTGGGCCTGAAAAATGCCGAGAAATAATGAAATTCCGTAAAATATCAAGAAAAATTTATAAAGCTTTTTGCAAAATCCTAAAATCTCCACCCCACACGAATCGATGGAATTGAAGAAAATGTTGATGAAGAAAATGTACGTTCAGGTCTAGCAAATTCTGAGTTGCTTGACGAATTAGATTGGTATTCGACTTTACCACTCCCTAACATAGTTGATTTATAAAGCCAATACAATTCAAGTCCCGCATAAACCCTGTCAACGAAATAAAAATCTAAACCCGCTACAGAACCAATACCAATTGTGGTTTCAGGCATTTCGACACTTCCTGTAAAGCTCCTTTCAAAATCACCCTGACCGCCATTCAGTAGCCCGTTGAAATTAGTCCATTTTTCCGAGGTTCTTCCTTGCCCATAGTGAAAAAACAACCCAAAATAAGGCGATAACTTTGAGGTGCCTGGGAGATGATATTCAAGTCCAAGTTGTACATTCCAGAAAACATTCGAACTGTCATTGGTTCCTTCCATTCCAGAAAAGTTTGGATTTTCGTAAAAAACCAATTTTGTTTTATTTCCACTTACATTAATCAAGGACCTTAGAGCAAAATCATTAGATAAAAAGTAACGATAACGAATTGAAGGTATTGATATGGTTGGTCCATCAAGGTTAAGTCCTGCTTCCAGTGAGGATTTGAAATCTCCCACGGATTTGAGGCTTAAAGTAGTTCTACCAGTAACAGGCTTTTGAGCAAAACTTAGCAATGGAAACAGCGAAATAATAAAAACAAAAAACAAGCGCGTAACTTTCATGATTTGGAGTTTAAAAAGTCTTTTAAAGGGTTGTAGAAGTCAAATATAGATCCTAAAAGTGCATTAAGCACCTTTTTAAGGAAAAAAGCCAGAAAACGGTGTTTTGTTCCGCTTCGAGGCCTTAAAATTGAAGTATAAATTTATAAATTTGGACATTTAATGCATTAAATTAGAATGAAAAGAGCGATTTTATCGATTACTATCGTACTTTTTTATAAATTGAGTGCTTCACAGCCAATCGGTCGGGGGTTTAACCTATATGCAGATGGAAGCTTATCAAAAATAGAGGTTTTTCTACCTGAAGATAGCTTGGCGGAGATGTTGGCCAACCCCGGTTCCAACCGGGAATACCGATCCACGGTGGTTTTCACAAGGGCGGGAATTCAAGACAGCCTTTTTGAATGCGGGCTGCGGATTCGGGGAAATACATCGCGAAACGCCCAGAAAAAACAGTTCCGAATATCGCTCAACACGTTCAGGACAGGGCAGAATCTGGAAGGGATCAGCGATCTCAACCTCTACGGAATGCACAACGATCCTTCCATCAGCCGGGCCAAATTCTATTACGACCTGACGCACCGTGTCGGCGGGCGTTCTGCCAGAGCCGCCCATGTGAACCTCTATTTCAACGGACGATTCAGAGGGGTTTATGTCAACGTCGAACAATTGAACGAAGACTTCCTGCAAAACGAATTCGCCCAGGATTACGGGAACCTGTACAAATGCCTGTGGCCTGCGGATCTGGTGTACATTTCCAACAATCCTAACGATTACAAATTGACCTCCGGGGGACGCCGGGCCTATGAACTCATGACCAATACGGCCGCCGATGATTACAGCAATTTCGCCAAATTTATTCGAACCCTTAACCAAACCGCTTCTGCCCAAATTTATTGCCAGCTCGATAGCATTTTCGATATCGAATCTGCTCTACTCACCCTGGCCACGGATCTGTGCACCGGGCATTGGGATTCCTATTATAACAAGAATAATTTCTACCTCTACGATCATCCCGTGGATGGACGATTTCGGTTCTTGCCTTACGATCCTGACAATACGATGGGTATCCAATGGGGTGGGCCTAATTACCAAACCATCTCCCCTTTCTCCTTTACTCCCGGTGAATCCAGGCCGCTGTACGACAAGCTTATGGCCAACACGGATACCCGAAATATCTACGGATTTTATTTAAGAAGAGTTGCTAATCAACAAGTTAACACTTCATTTCTGGCGCAAATGGATTCCATTCGAAGCCGCATTGCCCCCTTTGCCTTGGTGGATACATTCCGAACCCTGGATTATGGATTTACGTATAATCAATTTCTGGCTTCTTTTGGGGGGGCAGCAGCAGGCGGTCATGTCAACAGCAGCATTATTCCCTTTCTAGGGGCTCGATCCAATGCTACCTTGAGTGCTTCCCTGGGACCCGCAAACCTACCGCCCA
>VHBD01000115.1 GCA_016872125.1 Sphingomonadales bacterium | reverse complement strand
TTTTACAGGCCCGGTGTTCAAGTTTGGGCAGGCCGCTTCACGTTTCCTTTGTTCATGTTCTATCCGGACCGTTCCGAGAAGGATCGCTACCGCTGACATCGTACTCCATATCACCATTTTTCCACCATCATAACCCCAAAACCACTTATATCCATGGCCCTTCAATGCGGTATCGTTGGTCTTCCCAATGTCGGTAAATCGACTCTCTTCAATTGCTTGTCGAATGCAAGGGCTCAAGCGGCCAATTTTCCGTTCTGCACCATCGAGCCCAACGTGGGCACCATCACCGTTCCCGACCAGCGTCTGAATCGATTGGCTGAATTGGTGAAGCCTCAAAATTTGGTCCCCAACACTATCGAAATGGTGGACATTGCCGGCTTGGTGCAGGGAGCAAGCAAAGGCGAAGGCCTAGGCAATCAATTTCTGGCCAATATTCGAGAAACGGATGCCATTCTGCATGTGTTGCGCTGCTTCGACGATCCGAACATTGTCCATGTCCATGGCAGGGTTAACCCTTTGTCGGACAAAGAAATTATTGATACCGAATTGCAACTCAAAGACTTGGATTCCGTGGATAAACGCCTTGCCCGAACCGAACGCGCGGCCAAAGCGGGGGATAAGGAGGCCAAACAACTCTTGGATACCTTGCTCAAAGTCAAAGCCGGTTTGGAAAGGGGCGAGTCGGTAAGAGCACAGGGCCTCAGCGAGGAGGAAAAAGCCGGCATTCACGATTTGTTTCTGTTGACCTCCAAGCCAGTTCTGTATGTATGCAATGTTGCGGCCGATGACTTGACCCAAGGGAATCCCATGGTCGAAGAGGTCCGCGCCATGGCTTTGGCCGAAGGGGCAGAAGTCATGATCATTTGCGCGGCATTGGAATCTGAAATTGCAGAGCTAGAATCCTTCGAAGATCGGCAAGAATTTCTGCGGGATGCAGGAATCGAAACCAGCGGCGTCGAGCGATTGCTTAGGGCTGCCTACCAACTACTCCAATTGCAGACGTATTTCACAGCCGGCGAGAAAGAGGTGCGGGCCTGGACCATACCCCAAGGCACCTTGGCACCGCAGGCCGCTGGCGCGATTCACAGCGATTTCGAAAAAGGTTTTATCAAAGCGGAAGTCATTCAATACGAGGATTTTGTGAAGTACGAATCCTGGGCAGCCTGCAGGGAGGCCGGCAAAGTTGGCCTCGAAGGGAAGTCCTACCTCGTGCAAGACGGGGATATTATGTTGTTCCGTTTCAATGTCTGAAAATTGAATCCCATGGAGTATTCCGCTCATCGCAGTATGCCTGATCCAAACGGTGTGGGTCAGAAGGGGGAGCACCTCTTTGGTTTGCCGTATTCCGCAGAGGAGGCCTCCTTGATCATTCTGCCGGTTCCCTGGGACCTGACGGTATCCTACGGTGATGGAACACGCAAAGGTCCGCAAGCAGTTTTGGACGCATCACCCCAATTGGACCTGGAGGACCCAGCCGTGGACCAAGCCTGGAATTTGCCCAGGCATATGCTGCCCATCGACTTGCGTTGGCAACAACGTTCCAAAGTCGAACGTCCATGGGTTGAGAGCTACCTGCATTGGTTGGAGACGGGCATGGAGGAATCCAAGGCCAAGGCCATGATGGAAGGCTTGGACACTGCCAACGAGAAATGCGGTTATTTGTTGGACTGGGTTCGTGAGCAATCACGGACCTTCTTGGAGCGTGGGCAGAAGGTAGCTGTTTTGGGAGGAGATCATTCCACGCCTTTGGGATTGATGCAAGCCTTGGGGGAACAGCACGGGGCTTTCGGGATTTTGCAAATTGATGCGCATATGGATTTGAGAGAAGCCTACGAAGGTTTTAGGTATTCCCATGCGTCCATCATGTTCAATGCTTTGCAGATTCCGTCGTTGACTTCCTTGGTTCAGGTGGGGATTCGAGATTATTGCCCTGCCGAGAAGGAATTGGCCCAGGAAGATGACCGCATCCGCTCATGGTTCGACCATGATCTGCAGGCCGCCAGCTTCCGCGGCCAACATTGGAACAACCTCTGTGTGGACATCATCAAGGATTTACCGGACAAGGTCTATGTAAGTTTTGACATCGATGGCTTGGAGCCCTTTAACTGTCCCGGAACAGGAACCCCTGTACCCGGCGGCCTTGCCTACGCCCAAGCCATCCATTTGCTGGAGACTTTGTACCTCAGTGGCAGGGAAATTATCGGCTTTGACCTCTGCGAAGTGGCTCCCTCCAAAGGAGACCGCGAATGGAATGCCAACGTGGGGGCAAGGATCCTGTACAAGCTTTGTAACTTGTGTTTGGCCTCTTCCCAAAAGTAAATTTTCAATCCTTAGTTTCTCAAATTTATTAATTGTTATGAAAAGAACCTTGATTATTGGAGCCGGTGGGGTAGGGGCCGTGGTGGCCCACAAATGCGCGGCCTTGCCCGAGGTCTTTGGCGACCTGATGCTGGCTTCCAGAACCCGTTCCAAATGCGATCGCATCGCGGCCGAAATCGGAAAGAGCCATGTATCGACCGCTGCGGTGGATGCCGATGATGTGCCCCAATTGGTGGCTTTGATGAAGAATTTCAAGCCAACCCTCTGCATCAATGTGGCCCTGCCTTACCAAGACCTGACCATCATGGAGGCCTGCCTCCAATGCGGGGTGCATTACCTGGATACGGCCAATTACGAGCCCAAGGACGTGGCCAAATTTGAATACCATTGGCAATGGGCCTACCACGATCGCTTTGCCGAGGCAGGGCTGATGGCCTTGTTGGGCTGCGGTTTTGATCCGGGGGTCACCGGGGTCTTCACCGCCTATGCCGCCAAGCATCATCTGGACGAATTGCATTACCTGGACATCGTGGATTGCAATGCCGGAGACCATGGCAAAGCCTTCGCGACCAATTTTAATCCCGAAATCAATATCCGGGAAATCACCCAAAAAGGTCGGTACTTCGAAAACGGTCGTTGGGTCGAGACCGAGCCACTCAGCGTTCATCAACCCATTGATTATCCGGGTGTTGGCCCTAAGGATTCGTACCTCTTGTACCACGAGGAATTGGAGTCTCTTGTTAAGAATTTCCCCACCCTACGCAGAGCACGTTTCTGGATGACCTTCGGTCAACAGTACCTAACCCATTTGCGGGTTTTGGAGAATGTGGGGATGACGTCCATCGCTCCGATTCAGTTTCAGGGTCAGTCCATTGTACCCTTGGAATTCCTCAAGGCGGTCTTGCCCGAGCCTTCGTCGTTGGGTGCGGGATACCAGGGTCAGACCTCGATAGGTTGCCATATCCGAGGGTTGAAGGATGGTCAACCCAAGCACTATTATGTTTGGAACAATTGCGATCATGCCGAAGTTTACCGGGAAATTGGGGCCCAGGCGGTCTCCTACACCACAGGGGTACCGGCCATGATTGGTGCCAAAATGATGATGGAAGGCACTTGGTCCGGCAAGGGCGTTTTCAACGTCGAAGAATTCAATCCGGACCCTTTCATGAAGGATTTGGGGCTTTACGGTCTTCCTTGGCACGAAGTTGTCGATGGACCCTCACCTTTTGACGATTACGAATCCCATGCGTGATCTGGAGGCCCTAAGGGCTTTGCGGGAATCGTACGACCCGGGTCGCTTGGTTTGGGATCAAATACCATCGCCAAGCTTTGTGATGGACGAAGACCGATTGCGTGCCAATATGGCCTTTTATACCGAATTGCAACGCAGGGTACCGGTGCAGTTTATCCTGGCCCTCAAGGGTTTTGCGATGTTTTCGGTATTTGATACCATGAAAGAGGCGGTGCACGGGACCACCGCGTCGTCCTTGCACGAACTCCGCCTGGGGGCGACCCGTTTTGGGGGTTCTCAACACATCTTTATGCCCGCCTATCCTCCGGGTCAAGCGGCGGAAATCGCCGGCATGGCGGACCACGTTTCCTTGAATTCGGTAGCGCAACTTTTGCAGCACGGGGCGGCCTTTAGGCGCCATCGTCCAGATATTCAGTTGGGATTGCGCATCAACCCGGGCTATTCGCCGGTCAGCACCGACCTGTACAACCCTTGTGCCGCCGGCTCTCGATTGGGAACCCGTCTTCAAGACTTGGAGCGCGGGTACCCGTCCCTGGTGCAGGCCGGTTTGGAACCGGATTTTTTGCATTGCCATAACCTCTGCGAAAGCGGGGCGGAGGCCTTGGCCCAAACCCTGGCGATTCTAGCCCGTGATTTTGGTCCTTGGCTCCAGCGTGTTCGCTCCATGAACCTGGGCGGAGGACATTTGATGACCAGTGAGGATTACGATTTGGAGGTTGCGGCCGAGGCCATCGCGGACTTCAAAGCTCAATTTCCTCATCTTCAACTGATCATGGAACCGGGTTCGGCTTTGGTTTGGGAGACGGGGTATTTCCGTTCCCAAGTTCTGGATATCATGGAAACCGAGGCCTTGCCCGTGGCCATCTTGGATAGCAGCATCACGGCGCATTTACCCGATGTCCTCGAAATGCCCTACCAGCCCCGCATCCTAGGGGCGGAGATGCAGGCCACGGCCACGCATCCTCACCTCTACAGTTTGGGCGGGCAGTCTTGTTTGGCCGGAGACCAGGTGGGTAATTATGGATTCCAGGAGCCCCTCCATGTCGGGGATGACCTCATTTTCCTGGACATGATGCATTACACCATGGTCAAAACCCATACCTTCAACGGAATGGAACTACCCTCCATCGGGATATGGCGCAGCGAAGGCCGATTTGACCTGGTACGCCGTTTTGGCTACCAGGACTTTGAGTCGCGGTTGTCGTAAGGACTCACCCTATACCTCCCTAGTTCGGGACATCGTAGTCGATGACCAGGCGGTTGGAGAGAGGGCGACCAACGCAGGTGAGGCAGGATCCGGAAGCGATTTCGGAAGCGCTGATAGCTTCCTGATCGCCGATCGACATTTCGCCGGATATTTTTTTGGCACGGCACATGCCGCAAACCCCCATGGTGCAGGCGTACGGCAAATCAATCCCTTGTTCCAGTGCGGTTTCCAAAATATACCGTCCAGGCTCCACCGCAAATTCGTAGACCTTGCCTTCCACCTTGAGGGTGACAACGGGAAGGGCATCGGGGTCATCGTCCACCGAGCTAGGCGTTGGC
>VHBD01000114.1 GCA_016872125.1 Sphingomonadales bacterium | reverse complement strand
ATAAGAGGACAAGGTAGTTTGAATTCGATTGGAGAATCAACCCATGAGCTTCTTCACCTGCTGCAATTTGGAATTATTTACGTGGGGATGCTAATGTTTCTTTCCTTCTTCAAGGAAAGAGAATTCACCACCGTCCGGGATTTAGGCCAACTCAAAATTCTAAAAACATGGATCCTGATTTCCCTCTTTGGCACCATCTTTATTCGATTTTGGTTGGATAAAGGTTGGTTTTGGTGATTGGAATCTTATCGATTAGCCTTTAGGGATAACGTGCATTCAGATAGCCCACAAGCTGCTCCGTAACATCCACTAGACTGTCGCCGTAAAGGAGTCCTGATCCAGCCTGACGAGCCATGAGGAAGCGATAGCCTCTCGCTTTGCTAAAGAGCTCAAATTCCTTGTCCAACAGCGTCCTTAATTCTTGATCCATAACAGTTTCTGACTTGGATAATTCTTCCATGATGCTCTCCCTCATTTGCATTAAATTCTGTTCTTTGCGGGCGAGCATCTGCTCGGTGGAACTGCGCTGGGACTCCCCCATTGCGGCACTTTTACGCTGAAACTCTTCGAGCTCCTTGCGAAATCGAACAGCCTCTCCCTCCCATTCCTTCTCTGCTTTCTGAAGTCGGGCTTGCAGTGCCTTACGTTGACGAACCATTAACTTAAATCTGACGGCAATTTCTTCAGATTGAACAAAGGCAATACCCCCGTTACGGTTTACTAAGGAATCAAATACAAGACCTTCTTTGGTGGGGATAGGACTCATTGTATTGGCCGTAGAATCGTTATTACCAAGTTTTTGATTCTTCTCTGTTAAATTCTTTCCGAGATCTGCCTTCTTATTCTTATCAATACTCATAGTCAATACCGCCAAAATCAATCCTACAAACAAAGCACTAACTCCAAAAAATTTTAAGATGCTATTCATATTTGAGATATAAAAATTGAAAAATACTAAAGTGGTATGTTGCCATGCTTGCGTGGCGATGGAACAAAGGCCTTGGATTGCAGATGAGCAAAGGCTCGGAGGATGCGCTTGCGGCTTTCTGAAGGGAGAATCACCTCGTCAATGAAACCGCGGGATGCGGCAATGTAGGGACTTGCGAACTTTTCGGTGTACTCGTTAACCTTTTGATTCAAAATAGATTCAGGGTCTTTGCTTGAAGCGATTTCTCCTTTAAATATGATTTCGGCAGCCCCTTTGGGACCCATGACCGCTATTTCTGCGCAGGGCCACGCAAAATTAAAATCAGCCCCAATGTGCTTGGAATTCATCACATCGTAGGCTCCGCCGTAGGCTTTCCGAGTGATGAGGGTAACGCGGGGTACCGTGGCTTCGGCGAAGGCGTAGAGCAATTTGGCCCCGTTGGTGATGATTCCGTTCCATTCTTGTTCGATACCCGGCAAGAAGCCCGGCACATCGACGAGCACCAACAACGGTATTCGAAAGGCATCGCAGAACCGAACGAAGCGGGCCGCCTTCTTTGATGCATTGTTATCCAGCACACCCGCCAACACCATGGGCTGATTAGCCACCAACCCCACCGTTTGACCACTCATTCGTCCGAAGCCGACCAGGATATTTTCGGCAAACTCAGGTTGAACCTCCATCCAGGAATCGTTGTCCAAGAGGCCCTGTACCACCTGATGCATATCGTAAGGGGTATTGGAAGAATCCGGGACCACCTGGTCCAAGGCAGGACGCAAATCGCCGGGGCCGGGTTCTGACCAGCCATGACCACTGCGTAGAGGCTCCGCGCAATTCGGTGGCAAATAGGCCATCAGCTGCCTCACGGCCATTAAGCATTCCCCTTCATTGGGGTAGGTGAAATGGGCGATGCCCGAACGCGTTGCATGGGTATGTGCTCCCCCCAAATCCTCGGAGCTCACCTCTTCGTGGGTTACCGTCTTGACCACATTGGGACCGGTCACAAACATGTACGAAGTCTTCTCCACCATGAAAATCCAATCCGTAATTGCGGGCGAATACACGGCTCCCCCGGCACAAGGCCCCATGATGACCGAAATTTGAGGTATCAACCCGGAGGCCTTCACATTGCGGTAAAAAATATCCGCATAACCTGCCAAGGAGGTCACCCCTTCTTGGATACGCGCTCCCCCGGAATCGTTAAGCCCAATCAAAGGAACCCCAATACGAAGGGCCAGATCCATAAGCTTCACGATTTTCTCGGCATGGGTCTCCGACAGTGAGCCTCCGAACACGGTAAAATCTTGTGAAAAAACGGCTACCGTCATTCCATTGATTTTACCCAAACCCGTGACTACCCCATCGCCCAAAATCAAGTCTTTCTCCAAACCAAAATTGGTACATCGATGCGTGACCATCGAGCCCATTTCCTCAAAGCTGCCGGCGTCCAACAGGATTTCAAGCCTCTCTCTAGCGCTCAGTTTGCCTTTGCGGTGCTGAACCTCCAAGCGGGCAGCCCCGCCCCCCTCCAGCGAAGCCTTCTGGCGCTCACGAAATTGTTCCAAACCTTTCATTATCGGCGATTGTTGATGGGTTACTGCGTAAAGGTAAGCACCAAGCTATTTTTGCCCAATTCAATACCCAACCATGAGCCTCATCGAAACCCACCGCCCCCTATTGCAAGAAGCCGCCGCTGCCTTGCACGATCGTCGATATTACAGTCCCTTCCCGGAAAATCCCAAGGCCTACCCCGCCGAATCGGGCGCCCAGGGTGAAGTCTCCTTTCATGCCTCCCTGAATAAAGACTTTGATCGACTATTGCAGGATCAGCCGTTGCGCTTCGAAGGCGAAGAAGTATCGCCCTACCTGCAGAGCGGCTTGGGCATTCGCTATCCTGTGTTTGCCGATAAAACCCTGGTGACCAAAGCCCAAAAAGCAAGACCCTCCTGGGTTCAAGCCGGACCGGAGCTACGTTGCGCCATCTTGGTTGAGAGCTTGATGCGATTGCGGGATCACTTTGTGGAAATCGCCCATGCGACCATGCATACCACCGGGCAATCCTACATGATGTCCTTTCAGGCCTCCGGCCCCCATGCCGCCGACCGCGCTCTGGAATGCGTGGCCATGGCCTGGCAAGAACAAACCCGCTACGCCAAGCAGGCTGCATGGGTCAAAAGCATGGGCAAAGTCTCGGTGGAATTGCACAAAACCTGGAAACCCATGGGCAAAGGGGTGGCGTTGGTGGTGGGTTGCTCCACCTTCCCGACCTGGAACAGCCTACCTGGCATCTACGCCAGCTTGGCCGTAGGGAATCCGGTTTTGGTCAAACCGCACCCCAAAGCCGTTTACCCCATCGCCATTGTCACCGCTGTCATTCAAACGGTGTTACAGGAAAACGGATTCAGCCCCGAGCTCTGCCAGCTGGCTTGCGATAGCACCGCCCATCCCCTCACCAAAGAGTTGGCAACCCACCCGGAGATCCGCACCATCGATTATACCGGTAACAGTGAATTCGGGCAATGGCTCGAAGCCCAAAGCCTTTTTGGGAAAACCATATTCACCGAAAAAGCGGGAGTCAACGCGGTCCTTGTTCATTCGGCCCCGGACCTCAAAGCGGTTTGGGATAATTTGGCTTTCTCGGTTTCGTTGTATGCGGGGCAAATGTGCACCGCCCCCCAAAATATTTTTCTACCCACCCAAGGGATCACCGATGCCAGCGGCCAACACCACAGCTACCGGGATTTGGTGGATGGCCTAAGCCAAGCCCTACGCAAGATCAAGGACCACCCCCAGATGGGTCCCGGGGTTTTGGCGACAGTCCAAAATTCAAGAACCCTTGAACGGATCCGCAACGTTCAAGAGCAGGCCGGAGATGCCGTTTTGTTGGCCTCCGACCGCATTGCCCACGAAGCCTTCCCCGATGCCCTATCCTGTTCGCCTTTGCTTATCGAGGCCTCCACCGACCGTAAGGAATGGTTTGGTGCGGAACAATTCGGACCCATCGCCTTTGTGATTCCTTATACCGACGTTGACCAAGCCATGAATTTGATGTTGGAACAAATCAATCAACATGGTGCGCTGAGCTGTGGCCTGTACTGCACCGATGAGGAACTGGCCGACCAACTGGCCGACCGACTGGCTGTAGCCTTTGTACCGGTTTCTTTGAACCTGACCGGTCCCATTTACCTGAACCAGCATGCCGCCTTTTCGGATTTCCATGGGACAGGCGGCAATGCCGCAGGGACTGCTTCCTTTTGTGATGCCAATTTTGTTAACCAACGCATGGTATGGGTGGGTCGCCGCGATATGGTAGCCGTCCACACCAACGCCTAACCTTATGAACCAACCTCTTTCGCTAACCGTTGATCAACTCGTTCAGGAAACCGCGGATGCCCTCCTGATTTATTTTCGAACGGACCAAATCCAAACCTTTGTCCCCGGGCAGTTTCTAACCCTGATGGTGAACATCCAAGGGACCACCCATCGACGCTCGTATTCGATCTTCACAGATCCAGCACAGCTTCCCCAAATCGGGGTTTGCGTCAAGCGTTTGCCTGGTGGTTTGGTTTCCAATTATTTGCTGGATCACCTCAAAGAGGGGGATCGGTTGGATGTTTTACCCCCCTACGGGAATTTTGCCCTGGACCCTGCCTTGCCCACCCTGCCTTCGCTGGTCCTGGTGGGAGCTGGTTCGGGAATTACCCCCTTGTTTTCGATGTTATCAGCGGCCTTGCGCCATCCCTCGGCTCCACTTATTCAATTAATTTACGGTAGCCGCAGCGCGAATGAAGTGATCTTCGGCAAGGCCTTGAACCGACTGCAGGATGAATACCCTCAGCGTCTTCAGGTGTTGCATTGTTTGAGCCGTAGTCTGGAAGGTCAAGAATCGCTCAAAGGCTTGCACCACCACGGGCGCATCGATACCTCGGTCTTTGCCCAACACATCACCAACCGAGAGGCCTCCTTTTACCTTTGCGGTCCCGAAGGCTTGGTGCACGATACCGAACATTGGCTCCAAGCCCAAGGCATTGCGGGCCAACGCATTCACAAAGAACTCTTTTTTCAATCCGGCACCAAGGCGGCAGCTCCATCGCCAACGCCCAGCTCGGTGGACGATGACCCCGGTGCCCTTCCCGTTGTCACCCTCAAGGTGGAAGGCAAGGTCTACGAATTTGCGGTGGAGCCTGGACGGTATATTTTGGAAACCGCACTGGAACAAGGGATTGATTTGCCGTACGCCTGCACCATGGG
>VHBD01000113.1 GCA_016872125.1 Sphingomonadales bacterium | reverse complement strand
TGGGGGATTTGCCATGGCCGGCATGCTCGGGCATGGAGATGCTTTTGTGTTACGAGATGCGAACGGGATTCGCCCCGCCTATTGGTATGCCGATGATGAGGTCGCTGTGGTGGCATCTGAACGCCCCGCCATCGCCACCACCTTTCATGTTCACCCGGACCAAATCAAAGTTGTGCCCCCTGGGCATGTTCTGCTGATACGACGTAACGGAGAAATCCGCTGCCAACCTGTCTTTGACCCAGCCCCTGCTACGCCATGTTCATTCGAGCGTATATACTTCTCCAGAGGAAATGATCCGGCAATCTACAAGGAACGCAAAGCCTTAGGGAAGGCCTTAACCAACAAGGTCTTGGATTCCATCAACCAAGAAATTGCGCATACGGTATTCAGTTACATACCCAATACCGCCGAAACTGCTTTCTTGGGACTCCTTCAAGGTCTAGAGGGACATTTGGAAACCCAACGATTGGAAGCCTTGAACGCCCTCCGACCCGAAGATTTGGAAAGCAGGCAAGGGGAACGCTATGTGGAGTTCATGCGCTGGATGACCCTGCGACCTCGGGTCGAAAAAGCGGCAATCAAAGATGTGAAGTTAAGAACCTTCATCACCGAAGACCGTGGCCGCAACCACATGGTTCGCCATGTGTACGATACCACATCGGATATTTTGAACCCCAACAAGGATTCCCTGGTGGTGGTTGATGACTCCATTGTCAGGGGAACCACATTGCGCGAGAGCATTGTTACCATACTTGGTGGACTTCAGCCACGATCCTTGATCATTGTGAGTTCAGCCCCTCAAATCCGTTACCCGGATTGTTATGGAATTGACATGAGCCGGCTCAACGACTTTGTGGCCTTCCGGGCTCTGGTAAAGGCCTTAGAAAAAAAGGGACAAGCGCATCAGATCGAAACCCATAGCCAGGCCGCTCAGGCGGATTTGACATTGGAGGAGCATCCCATGTCCAACCGTCTTCAAGCCCTCTATGCCTTGGTGAATGAACAAGAACTGTCCGATGAAATTGCCTTGCTCATTACTCCTCCCGAAATTAAGTTCCCGGTCAAAGTCGTTTACCAAGATATCAAATGCCTCCACAAGGCATGTCCAGATCACCGGGGAGATTGGTACTTCAGCGGTGCATACCCCACGCCGGGTGGCCACCGGGTCGCCAACAGGGCCTTGGTTTATTATGCCGGGCAAATTGCGGACCGACCGTATTAACCCTTATTCCAACCACATGCCAAGCGATTCATTCGGGTTTTGGACAATAACGAACAATAATGTCCATTTATTGAACATTATTGTAAGGTTTTGGCTTCATCGCCCTTCCGAATTTGGAGGCCATGAAGCACGTTGGTCAAGCCATACAAGCCCTTCTACTCAACAGCGGAATTACCATAACCCACACCGCTAAACATATGGGCATTCAGCGATCTACCCTTTACAATCTGTTCGACAAATCCAGGTGGCCCCTGCACCGTATTCAAGCTGTCGAACGACTTACCCATCAAGACCTTCGAGCACTTTACCCCCAATCGGAACTTACTGCGCCGAATTCCTACGGCATCAACCGCGAGCAAAACCTTTTCTTACAAGAAGAAATCAAGCGGTACCAAGGACTCGTGGATGAGGCATGGGAAGAAATCTCAAGGCTCCGACAAACCATTGCCAAACTCACCCGTAAAAAGTAAATCTCATGCACCCATTGCATCAAATTGTTCAAGTTCCCGGAAATGGAGGCGTACATCGCATCATCACTACCTCCAAACAAGGGTATATTTTACAGAGTATCGATACGGAACAACGCCGCTGGCATGCCCCTGCCCAAACCAAAGTCGCTGCTTTGGAGGAAATTGCCATCTATACCCTAGAAGATCAAGTTCCTCTGTGGAATGTGTTTAGGAAACTATGGGAACTGAAGCTTGAGGATTCAGCAATCCAAGAATCCTTGGGAAATGAGGTGGATACCAAAGCCATGTTTGAGCGTATCCTCCCCAATTACGATACCGGCCGAGTCTATGTAAGCGATATGCGCAAAGTCCTCCGTTGGTATCTAGCCCTCAAGGCTGTGGTGGACTTTGGAGCTGAGCTTGCCGACTCGGAGAAGTCAGCATCCGAGGGTGCCTAAAATAGTAGGCCTCCATCAAATGTTCAGGCTGTATAGCCTGGGCTTGCTCGATCATCGAAATCGTCAAAGCGACTCGCAAAAGTCTGTAAACCGCTCGCATGCTCAATCCTCCCTGCTCCACCATTTGGTCCAAGACCTGCCTGCAGGCGGAATCCAAAGATTGTTCCAGAGTTTGATCATTCGGGAAAATACCCGCGTGGATTCCCTCCTTAGTTCCTGGCATGACTCCATAAGTTTCGACCTGCGCTGAGACTGATTTCCATTCCAAAGGTTTGACACGGTCCATACAGACCACCAAATCCATACGGTCCAAAAGAGGTCCGCTAATTCGGCGCTGGTAACGTGTCACCGTATTTTCTGCGCAGGTGCATCGTTCATCGTTGCTCCCATAATAACCACAGGGACATGGGTTCATGGCGGCAATCAGCACAAACTTGGCCGGATAAACAGCTGAGGATCGTTGCCGGTTCAAAACAACTTGCCCTTGTTCCAAGGGCTCACGCAATGCCTCCAATACCTCCCTTCTGAATTCCGGTAATTCATCCAAAAACAATACCCCACCATGGGCCAAGGATACTTCCCCGGGAATTGGCCATTGACCCCCTCCGACCATAGCCTGAACGGTAATGGTGTGATGCGGTTTGCGAAAAGGTATTTGATCCGTAGGGTTTCGGAATTCCAAGCCTCCGCTCAATATCGATTGCAACTGCGCTTGGACTCGCTGATCTGCAGCCGCAAGTGGGGGCATAAGGCTCAACAAGCTGTGTGCCAACATGGTTTTTCCGCAACCTGGTGGTCCAATCAGTAACACATTATGGCGTCCAACCGCCGCTATCCTTAAAGCCCGTTTCGCCAAAGCTTGTCCTTTGACTTGGCCCAACTCCACACCGGGTACCTTCTCGACTCTCTTGGGGGGTGAAGTCTTAAGCGCCCTTGTCGCCGATGCCGGTTGCCCGTCCCTAAAAAAAGCCATAACCTCATGCAACCTCTCGAAAGGCAAGGACAAGACCTCAGGGTGCAGCGCGGCTTCAGCGGCATTTTCCAAGGGCATGATGATTCCCTTGTATTGATTTTTGGCCGCCAATTCCATCATCGGCAAAATACCCCGCACCCCCTTGATTCGTCCATCCAGCGACAATTCGCCCATAACCAAGTATTCCGACAATGTCGTGCCGTTGAGGTGTCCGGCCTCGGCCAACATGCCCAGGGCTATGGTCAAATCGTAGGCAGCGCCCTCTTTGCGCAAATCGGCTGGGGCCAAATTGATCATATGCCGACATCGGGGCAAGGCATACCCGGCATTGCGGATAGCTGTTTGTATTCTAAGCTGGCCCTCTCGTACCGCGTGATCGGCCAAACCAACCAAATAAAACCCAAAGGACCGCGGATCGGTATCCACCTCCACCGTCAACAAACGAGCATCCAAGCCTCTTAAAATTCCGCTATATACCCTGACCATCGCCTTGCAATTTTGAGAGATCGTCAGGTCTCGACTCGTCTTTAACCGTTTAAATAGCCTTGCTACGACGTACTTTTGCATGCCTCGGGTGATTAGCTCAGCTGGTTTAGAGCACTGCCTTGACAGGGCAGGGGTCACAGGTTCGAATCCTGTATCACCCACCCAAGACCCCCCTCTCCATCGCGCCCATGGCCGTTTTACACAATCCGGTAAACCGCGAGCTTCTTCGCAAACAACTGATGGAAGAAGCCTTTCACCGGGTCACACTGTCCTTTTATCGGTATGTCCGTATTGCCGATCCCTCGGCTTTTCGCGATCAGCTCTACCAAGAATGGCATGCCTTGGGTTGCTTTGGTAGAATTTACCTGGCCGAGGAGGGCATCAATGCCCAAATGTCGGTTCCAGAACATATTATGGATGCCTTTCTCCAAAACCTTGAACAACACGACGCCCTTCGCGGTGTCCCTCTCAAAATCGCAGTCGAAGATGACGGCAAGTCCTTCTACAAATTAACCCTCAAAATCCGTCCCAAAATCGTGGCCGACGGCATCGACGACCCGGCCTTTGACTCATCCAAGGTAGGCCGCCATCTCAACGCGGCCGAGTTCAACGCCGCCATGGAAGAACCCGGCACCCTGGTGGTGGATATGCGCAACCATTACGAAAGCAAAATCGGTCATTTTGAGGGCGCCATCCTCCCGGATGTGGACACCTTCCGCGAAGAATTGGAGCAGGTACCTCGCCTCTTGGCCGGACAAGAGGATCGCAAAATCCTGCTCTACTGTACCGGTGGTATTCGCTGCGAAAAAGCCTCGGCTTGGCTCAAGTACCAGGGCTTCAACGATGTCAACCAACTCCACGGCGGAATTATTGATTACGCTCGCCAAATTCGGGAACATGGCCTTCCCAACAAATTCAAGGGGCGCAACTTTGTCTTTGATGAACGCATGGGCGAACGCATCAGCGAAGATGTGTTAGGAAAATGCGATCTCTGCGGCGAACCCTGCGATCACTTCACCAACTGCGCCCGCAAGGCCTGTCATCAGCTTTTTATCCAATGCCCCGCCTGCAGCGAACGCCTCCAAGGTTGCTGCGGCCCCACTTGCCAAGACCTACTTGCCAAGACCTCTTCGGACAAGACCCCAACGGACGAGGCATTTTTGGACGAGGCATCATCGGATGAGAAAACTACACCAACTAAACTGAACAATCCGAATCCAGGCAAATACACCAAAGGACGAATCCCAAAACATTAATTAACTAAGTTTAATCAATTTAAACAAGTAAATTATTCCATCTGGGTCAAAATAGTAAGCGTTTTCCATAAAATCGTCTTTTTTCCTGCCTATATAGATTCCCCGTCCTGTCGTATTGTAGCGATCATCAGAGTAGTTGTTACCTGTTGACATTATATCTCCGTCACTGGTGCTAATTTGAACGCCGTCTCTTGAGTCCATTAACTCCAGATTAAGTCTTCGTAATTGCCTAGCGCTAAGTGCTATATAACAATCTTTTCCTAATACGTATATTCTCCAAACCATATCCATTGCCGTGTTATCAGATCCGTCGTTTTTGACGGCTTCGTTAGCCAACT
>VHBD01000112.1 GCA_016872125.1 Sphingomonadales bacterium | reverse complement strand
ATCGCGGGGGATCAGCCCTGCGTGTGGCTATGCTCGCTGGAACCCCTAACGGTAACAACCGCTTTTACTTGGGAGATTGGCGCTCGGTACAAGGCTCCGCCACCTGGTACCGATGGTCGGTGGTCCAGGGTCAATTCCTCCAAGCAAACAGTTCTGTACTCAACTGTACATCGGGTACCGGTTATCAGGAAGGGGTAAAGCCAAGATTTCGGATGTATCCTAACCCCGCGGGATTTCATGTATTTTTTGAAATTCTAGAAAACTGGGGGGCTGACGAGGTTCACTTGACCGCACGTAACAACCTGGGGCAGGTGATCCAACAAATCCAAATCCCCAAGGATTTAACCTGCATCCCCCTATCCACTCAAGATTGGGGTACAGGTCTTGTTCAACTAACTTTACACTCGAATTCAAGAAAAATGTGGTCGGAATGGCTGCATCTTAACCCAGATAAGACTTTTTATTAAAAGAACCCTTAATGAGCAATCTCCTAATCAACAATCGAGCAAGATCATGGGCCTACGCCTTGACGTTGGTGCCGGGGCTGATGACGTTGTGGGGAAATACCATGGGCGGGGCGTGGGCTTGGTCCAATGTGGTTTTTGTTTTGGGGGTGGTGAATTCCTTGGAGTGGATCATGGGGCAACGCCGTAACAACGAATCGGTATCTGAGTCTGCTTTGCCGGATCTGTATGTGATCCTGGCGCTACCCATGGTCATCGCCGGCATCCTGACCTTATTATGGGGAACGTACACCAGGGCGTTGGAAGGGTCCGCGCTCCTGGGTGCCATTTTGTCCACCGGCTTTTCGAGCGGATCCATGGGCATTGTTGCCGCACACGAAATGATACACCGCAAAGAAACAACCTGGAAAAGAGCCGGAGATTTTCTTTTGTTCCTGGTAATGAATGCCTACTTTGCCATCGACCATTTGAGGGTCCATCATCGGCATGTGGCCACCCCGTTGGACCATGCCTCGGCCCGATACGGCGAACATTTTTACGCTTTTCTGATTCGAAGCATTCGAGGGCAGTTCATGCAGTCCTTGCAATTGGAGGCGGAACGCTTACAAAAGTCTGGGAAATCCCCCTACGGTTTGAGCAATGCCATGGTTCGTAATACGTTGTTGCATATTCTATTGGCTTTGGGATTGGCCTTGATACACCCGATATTAGCCTTGGCTTTTGTGGGTCAGGCTTTGTTTGCCGATGTATTGTTGGAATACACCAATTACATTGAGCATTATGGCCTGGAACGTAGCGAGAACGAGAGGGTACGGGCCCATCACTCCTGGCAAAGCGATAAACCATTTAGTCGATTCATGCTCTACGATTTGAGCCGTCATGCCGATCACCACATGTACGGTGGCAAACCCTATTACCAACTCAAAACCCACGAAGATGGACCAACCCTACCGGGGGGTTATGCGGGGCTAATTTTTCCGGTACTCATTCCGCCCCTTTGGTTCACCATGATTCACCCCAAAATCAAAGCCTTCCACGCCCAAAGGCAGGGTTTAACGGCCTAGTTGGACGCTTTGGTAATTCTCAACTGAAAAAACAGTGTTGCATAGGGAGGAACGCCGGACTGTGGTATCGCTTTTTTTCCGTACGCCAGCCAGGAAGGCAGGACAATCCATAACGAATCCCCAACGCGGGCTTTTTCCAAAATTTGACCCAAGCCTTCGGGTTTTATAACACCTTGACCATGAACAAAATAATAGGGTTCTAGCTCGGTAAATTCCCTCACCACTTCACCCCCCAAAACTTGCATAGAACCCAGCAACTTGTATTTGTTGCCCTTCACCAAGGAATTTCCACGGCCGGATTCAAGAACATATCGTACATAACCCGAGGCATGCCGCGTCGAATCTGGCAGGTTCTGTTGAAGTACAAACGTCTGAATAGAAGCTTCTTCATTGCGAATACTACGCACCCCAATTTCAATTCGTAGACGAGAAGACCCGTCCAACCATCCCGGTTTTTTTTGGGTCATTTCGTAGCGAAATACGGAATCCGCCACCGGATAAAAGGTAGCACTGTCGCCCCTGCCCATCAGTGCAAGACCCTCTTGAAGGCTACCCTTGTAATGGGGTTGCCGAAGTTGAAGCGTCCAGGTTTCGCCACGGGAAGCCCAATCATAAAGGCAAGAATCACCCGCAAAAATCTGCATCCGCAATTCCATCAAATCACCCGGCTCTGCTTTGACCGGTGCATTCTTGCGGTGCCAACGGTATTGCAAACCGCCCTTGGTTTTGAAGGGAGCATTGTTCGCCATATCCTCGTTGCCCTGGCAGGCCACCAACACCAAAAGCAATCCAGCCAAAAATGGTTTGCTAAAATTGATTAAGCATTTCATGGTTGAGCGAGATGGTCTGGGCCAAAGAGATTCAAAGCTTGCAAAAAACGTTGTTCAGTCTGTTCGAGGGTATCCGCACTTTGACCACCCGCGGCGTTCAGGTGTCCACCCCCCTCAAAATACGTTGAGGCAAACAGATTGGCCGGAACTTGACCCTTGGAACGAAACGACATTTTGACCAAAGGACCCCGATCAATCATCACAGATGCAAAGCGCATTCCCTTGAGATTCAAGGCATAATTTACCAAGCCTTCGGTGTCGCCGGTTTGAACCCCAAAGGCTTCCAAATCGCTGTAAGGTATGGCCAAATAAGCGGTGTTCCAGGCTTCGATGACTTGCAAACGGTTCAAAAAACAATGGCCCAAGAACCGAAGAATATTGACCGGCATTTGATCAAAAATCGCCTCGTGAATTTGGTGGTGCTTCAAGCCTCTTTCTTGGAGCAATGCGGCCCAGCGGTGGGTATGGGGGGTGCAGGCAGCAAAGCGAAACGAACCCGTATCGGTAACCATACCGGCGTAAAGACAAGCACCAGCATCCGCTGTCAAATGTTCCATCCAATCCAAATCCCTGCACAGGTCCAAAATAAGCTCACAGGTCGAAGAGGCTTGAACGCTGTGGTAGCGGTATTGGGCAAAATCCGTGGGGTATGGATGATGGTCCACCATCAAAATGGTCTTGGAGGAAGCGGCGATATGTTCGCCAAATTCATTGTTACGCTTGAGGTCATTAAAATCCAAACAACAAATTAGATCGGCCTCGTCCAAGGATGTTACGGCGCTTTGGGGATCTTTTTCGAAGTCAATCACCCCATCCCGACCGGGCATCCAATCCAAAAACGAGGGGAAATCGTTGGGGACCACCACCGTGGCTTGATGGCCTGCAGACCGTAGAATATGGGCCCAACCCAAGGAAGAACCCAAGGCATCCGCATCCGGTTTGTGGTGCGTGGTTATCATCACCTTGCGTGGTTTTTGGAGCCATTCCGTAAGTTGTGCCGACAATGCCTTCATAGCGGGCCAAAGATAAGCGAACTTAACCCTATATCTTTGGGGAAAAGACCCCCTAAACCCCAAAGCAACGAATGAAATTGGGCCTGTTTCGACGCCTCTATTCCCTAATCCCTGGACGCATTTACCTCATGGAGCCATTCCGGCGTCTGAGGATTCTTCCTTCGGCCTGGACCAAGCATTGGTTTGTCCATGGAACGATGCGCATCAAAACCGTTTCGGGTCAAGGTTTTCGGATGATGAATCGGGGGCATTACATCGAAACCCTCCTTTATTGGAATGGACTTGAGCAGGGCTGGGAGCGGGTGAGTACCGGGGTTTGGGGCGCCTTGAGCCGGAAGGCCTCTACCGTCCTGGATGTTGGAGCCAATACCGGTATTTACAGCCTCATTGCCTGGTCTTCCAATCCCAAGTCCCAAGTCCACGCTTTTGAACCGGTACCCGGAGTCTACGATTTACTTGAACTTAACAACCGTTTGAACGGTCAACCCCTCAACGTCCATCCAATAGCCTGCGGCAACATAGACGGAGAGGCCACCTTGTACGAAGGTCTGGATAATCACTACGAAGCATCGCTGGTTCAGGATACCCACGGCAAAGGCCAAAAACAACGGGCTTATACGGTACCGGTCAGGACTTTGGATGGATTTTTATTGGAAGCAGGTTTGGACCGTGTGGATCTGATCAAAATTGATGTCGAAAAATTCGAACCCCAGGTCTTGGCTGGTTTTCAAAATTTTAAAGTTTGGAAACCCAGTTTATTGATTGAGATTTTAGACGATTCTATCGCCGCTTTCGTTGAGGAATTTGTGAAAGACCTAGGGTACCTTTATTTCAATGTCAATGAAGAACGTGGCTTGATTCCAACTTCCAAGCTCTCTCGCAGTTCGACGTACAATTTTCTTTTGGTCCAAGCCCCCCAAGTCGCTTTGCTACAGCCTTGGATCGTTCACGATTCGAGCGAAGGATCTGTGGGCTAATTCACGACTCCGCGAATTCATTCCTCGGTTAATTCATTCCTCGGCTAATTCACTCTACGTTATAAATTCCCTACCTATGGCCTTTTTGGATATTCGCTCGGTTTCCAAATCTTACCGAAACCACCAAGCCCTTCTCGATGTGAGCATGCAAGTGCCCTGGGGCGGGGTCATGGGCCTGCTGGGGCCTAACGGCGCGGGCAAAACAACGCTCATTCGCATGATTAACCGAATCCTAGCGCCGGATAGCGGGACCATTATCCTGGACGGGACAGAATTGGGCCCGCAGCATTCGCGTCGAATAGGGTATCTGCCCGAGGAGCGTGGTCTGTACAAAAAGATGAAAATCGGGGAACAATTGCTGTACCTAGCCCGCCTACGTGGTATGAATTCCGGCGATTCCCTGAACGCGGCCAAGAAATGGATGACCCGCCTGGAGATGCAAAGTTGGTGGAACAAAAAGGCCGAGGAGCTCTCCAAGGGAATGCAACAGAAAGTCCAATTGGTGGCGGCCTTGATGCACGAACCTGATTTGTTGATTCTTGACGAACCTTTTTCCGGATTCGATCCTGTGAATGCTCAGATGCTCAAAGAAATTATCCTCGAGCGGCGGGCGGCGGGCACCACCCTGTTGATCTCCACCCACCGGATGGAAACGGTCGAAGACTTGTGCACCGACATAGTGCTGATCCACCAAGCAGGGGTGGTGCTGGCCGGACCGACCCAGGCCGTTCGCCGGCAGCACAGCGGCAACCAAATCGAGATCCATTGCGCCGGCGATATGGCCTCGCCGCCGCCCGCCCCCCTCGCTCATACCCCCGTCAATTCATCTTCAACAGAGCAGTCCATCCATCGTTTGGTCTTTGAGGCTGCT
>VHBD01000111.1 GCA_016872125.1 Sphingomonadales bacterium | reverse complement strand
TCGGTCATTTTCCATTGAAGTCTTTCTTCAGCGAAGGCATCGCCCTAGATGGCGGTGGGGAGGCTTCTTCGATCGAAGTGCGCCAGGTTTTGTCGGAGATGATCGAAGCCGAAAACAAAAGCAAACCTTTGACCGACGAGGCCATTATGGAAGCCCTCCATGCCAGGGGTTTTCAGCTGGCTCGTCGAACGGTGGCCAAGTACCGGGAGCAATTGGGAATCCCAACCGCCAGCCTTCGCAAGAATTATTAAGTGCCGGCTGCAGCTCCTGATGAACCCTCCTGCAAAATCGTCACCCCTTTGGGCCACTGTGTGGTCGGTGTTGGCCCATCCAATTTGGATGCCGCTGTATCTGAGTGGTTTGGCATGGACTTCCGGCATTCCTGACCTGCTGATGTATCCCAAGGTGTTCAGGCTATGGTTTACGGCGGCTTTGGGATTGGTTACGGTTTTGCTTCCATTGGTCGCTTTGGCTTGGATGAAGAGCGCGGGCCTCGTTTCCTCGTGGCAGGTTCCCTTGGCATCGCAGCGCCGTGGGCCGTACGCTGTGCAAATCTTGTGTTTGGGGACGATGCTATGGCTGATCAAGGGCCTGAACCTCAGCCCTTGGCTCACCGCTCCCTTGCTCCTGGCTCTTTTGCTGGTAGGATGGGCATGGTTATGGCTTCCGGTGACCAAGGTCTCGGCGCATGGTTTGGGGATGGGCGCTTTGACCGGAATGGCCGTGGCCTTGTTCCTTCACGGAGCGGATTGGTCGTTCCAAGATCCTGCACTCGCGGCCGCCGTGCTTCCCGTGCTGTTCCTGCTTTCATGCTTGGTTGCGGCAGCCCGCCTGGCCCTGGACGCGCACAGCCCTTGGGAACTGCTTCACGGTTGGGGCGCAGGGTTGATGGCCTTTGGCGTGGGATTGCCTTGGATGACCTAATTTTAGCCACATGTCCACCGTATTGCTCCAAACCGAAGAAGGTGTAGCTCGCATCACCCTCAACCGCCCCGACGTTTTCAACGCTTTTGACGACGAGCAGAGCTATGCCCTGCAGGCCGCCCTCAAAGAAGCCACCCGCAACGACGAGGTGCGGGTCGTGGTGTTGACAGGGGCCGGCAAAGCCTTTTGTTCCGGTCAGGACCTCAAGTCCATCAAGGATTCCAAGGACCGGGACCTGAGCGAATCCCTGCACAAGCGCTACAACCCCATCATCCGAGCCATGCGCGATATGCCCAAACCCATCATCGGTCGAATTAACGGGGTGGCGGCCGGTGCAGGTTGCTCCCTGGCCTTGGCCTGTGATTTGACGGTGGCGGCCCAATCGGCCAAGTTTATCGAGGTCTTCGTGAATGTGGGTTTGGTGCTGGATTCGGGCTCCAGCTATTTCCTGCCCCGCTTGGTGGGCTCGGCCAGGGCCTTCGAAATGAGCACGCTAGCCAACCGCATCGATGCCGTAACCGCCGCCCAATGGGGCTTGATCAACAAGGCGGTTCCAGACGAGGAACTGGACCAGGCCGTCAACCTTTGGGTGGACCATTACCGCCAGGCCCCCACCAAGGCCATCGGTCTCATCAAAAAGATGCTGAACCGCAGTTTTCACTCCGATTTGGACCAAATGCTGGATTACGAGGCCCTTTGCCAGGGGATCGCAGGCCGCAGCGAGGACCATAAGGAAGGGGTAGCCGCCTTCAATGCCAAGCGCAGCCCCCTCTTCACCGGGCGCTGAGCCTGGCTCAGAGCCGGTTTGTTAACAATTACATAATATTCTCTTAATATTCTTGTGCCCGTTTCCAACACTGGCTTAACCTTGAGAGCGCACCTTTATGTCGTTTATTTCAAAAAGATTTGATTCGAGCGACCTGATTAGGTTTATGGCCACCTTAGCCTTTTTTTTGCACCCCGCCTGGGCACGTGGTCAACACATCGACCAGCCCATACCCTATTTCGCGTTTAGCAAGGGTTTGTCCATCACCGCCCCAGACTCGGGCTTTTCGTTGAGTTTGAGGTTTCGTATGCAAAACAGGGTGGGACTTCAAACGGATGCATGGACCTCCGAAGCTTTGGGGGATGCGGAATACGAGGCCTACGTACGTCGCTTGCGTTTGCGCTTGGATGGGTTCATCCTCAACCCTCGCTTTAATTACGTGGTACAGTTATCGTTTTCTCGTTCGGATATGGACTGGGAAAACACCCAGTTTCCGAATGTCATCCGGGATGCCATGTTTTTTTACAGGCCTTCCAAAAAATGGCAAATTGGTTTAGGTCAAGGTAAATTACCGGGTAATCGTCAACGCATCGTGTCCTCGGGTGATATGCAA
The DNA here is from genome assembly GCA_016872125.1 of Sphingomonadales bacterium. GTDB lineage: Bacteria > Bacteroidota > Bacteroidia > UBA7662 > UBA7662 > SYHX01. Next base: position 2,954 of record VHBD01000111.1, on the reverse strand, counting down.
ATGCCGGATCGTTCCCTTTTTAATTCGGTCTTTCAGATCGATCGTGATTATGGTTTGAATTTTTATTACAACAACAAAATTGGAAATCAGCCCATTTCTCTTCGAGCATGTGTATCCGGAGGGAATGGACGAAATATCGAAAAAACAGACGCTTTGGCCTATTCGGCGAGAATGGAGTGGTACCCTCTGGGCGCCTTTACCAACGGGGGCGATTATTTTGAGGGTGACTTGGAGAGAGAAGTTCGTCCCAAAGTTTCGGTAGCCACTGCCTTTTCGTACAATACCAACGCAACCCGTACGGGAGGAAGTATCGGCAAAGAACTTTATGAATCACGGGATATCCGTAGCTTGTTTGTGGATGTATTGTATAAACACCAGGGATGGGCCTTAGCGGGTGAATTTGCCTTACGCAATACGTTAGCCGGATTATCGCCGGTGACTTTTTCGTCTCAAGATACCTCCCAAACCAAGCCTTCGCTGGTTTACCAAGGCAAGGGGTATAATCTGGATGGAAGTTATGTTTTCCGCAACAGGAACAGTTTGGTATTGAGGTTTTCCCACATTGAACCTTCGACAGCAATCCAAGCCTACCAAAAGCCAACAACATATTGGGGATTGGGTTGGGGTCGATACCTCAAAGGTCATCGCTTGAAATGGCAAACTGAATTAGGCCAAACCCTGTTGAATCCCTCAAACACCTCGATGACCTCAACTTGGGTTTGGCGTTTCCAAATTGAAGCCGGCATTTAAATACCTAAAACTTTAAAATCCTCAATGTTATGAGCCTGAACAGTATGCTTTCGATTTTCTTACCCAAGGACAAGGTATTTTTTACGTTGTTCGAAAAAGTCGCTACCACGGTGGGTGATATGGGGGACCTGATCACCCAAATCGTTCATGAAAATGATTACAGCCAACGTGCGGCGCTAATTACCAAACTGGAGCAGTTGGAGCATCGTAACGACGAGTACACCCACCAGATTTTTCAGGAATTGGGCAAAAACTTCATCACGCCCTTTGATCGTGAGGACATCCATTACTTGGCTATTGCTTTGGATGACATTTGCGATTATATCTATGCCTCTGGCAAAAAAATTAATTTCTATAAGGTTAATCCGGATGATAACGGAATTCGAAAAATGGCCGAAATCATTCGTCAAGGAAGCCATGAAGTCAAGGCAGCCGTTTACGAATTACGTAACATGAAAAACATCAAGAGGATTTCGGATTCGATCATCAAAATCAATTCGTTCGAGAACCAAGCGGATGATGTTTTTGACATGTGCATTGAGCGACTTTTTGATATGGAAAACGATGTCAAGGAGTTGATCAAAAAAAGGGAAATCTACCAAGTTATGGAAATAGTCACGGATAAATTTGAGGACGCAGCGAATGTTATGGATTCGATTTTAGTTAAATACGCTTAATTTTTGAGTTTTTTGGTGATTGGTAAAGTAATACGGCATGACATTCCTCCTGGTAATCATTGTTCTGGCTCTGGTATTTGACTATATAAACGGATTCCACGATGCGGCTAATTCAATCGCTACCGTTGTTTCCACCAAGGTTTTGACCCCATTGCAAGCAGTGATATGGGCAGCTTTTTTTAATTTCATTGCTTTTTTTATTTTCAAAGATCATGCGGTGGCGAATACCATCGGCAAAACAGTTCAAGCGGAATTCATAACCCTTGAAGTGATTTTTTCGGGATTAATCGCGGCGATTACATGGAATTTGTTAACTTGGTGGTACGGTATACCGTCTTCCAGTTCCCATACCTTAATCGGTGGATTTGCAGGGGCGGCTTTGGCCAACGCTTTTTGGAACCAGCCTGGTTTGGATTTCGATGCGATTGTGGCGATGGACAAAATCTCCAAAACGCTATTTTTTATTTTTTTGGCCCCATTGATTGGCATGTTAATTTCTGCTTTTATCACGTTGGTGACTATTCAGCATAATTTGGTCTACAAGACGGGAATTATCGTAGCATCTTGCATGTTGACTTGGTTTGCCTTTGATTATTTTGAGCAAGCCAAAATGGTGGAGGCCACCGAAAAGGTTTATGGTTTAGAAAAAATTAAAGCTACGCTTTCGCGGGGTTCCCAATCTGTAGCGGGTTCCGAGTCTGGTTCCGAAGATATTTTGGATGCGGAACAACGTTTGGCGGTATGGAGGGAATTGAAGCCCCAAGTGAAAGAGGCTATTCGGGGGTACGATGAAGTAGGTTCTGAAGGTTTATCGCTTCAAGTCATGCAGCTGTTTCCGGAATCGTTGCAGTTGGATGGCCAAAAGTTATCCAAGGCGTACAGTAAGGCGGATAATTCGGTGATGGTTTGGGGGATTATGGTGGTGGCTTTTTTGTTTGTTTTGGCTTTTTGGTATGTGGAGAAGTTCACAACGCCGACGGCGTACAGGGTGGGTGATATGTTCAAAAAATTGCAGTTGCTTTCATCGGCGGCGTTTAGTGTGGGGCACGGGGGCAATGATGCCCAAAAGGTGATGGGGATCATTGCAGCGGCGATGTATGCGAATGGCGATATCGAGGACATCAAGAACATGCCTGACTGGGTTCCTTTGGCATGCTATACCGCCATTGGTTTGGGTACGCTCAGCGGCGGATGGAAAATTATCAAAACAATGGGCACCAAAATCACCAAGGTGACTCCATTGGAAGGAGTTTGTGCGGAGACCTCCGGGGCCTTGACCTTGTTCATGACCGAACAAATGGGAATTCCGGTGAGCACAACGCATACCATTACGGGTTCAATCATCGGGGTGGGGGCCACCAAAAGGCTTTCGGCGGTCCGTTGGGGGGTGACCATACAATTGCTCTGGGCCTGGATTTTGACCATACCCATTTCGGCCCTTTTGGCGGGTTTGGTGTTGATGCTGGTTCGTAGCCTATCTTGAGGGCTGTTATTGCCCAATGACCGACTTAGAAATTGCCCGTCAGG
>VHBD01000110.1 GCA_016872125.1 Sphingomonadales bacterium | reverse complement strand
GGACCGCCCGGATCAAACTTTCGGTATCATGCGGCGATTGAGGGTCGCTGAGGATATTTCGGAGGCTTTTTTCCATGGCGGGGCGGGAAAAACCCAAGGCAACAAGGGCCAATAACGCTTCTTCTTGCATTTTCGTATGCGATGAAGTCTCGTTGTCGGCATTCGTCGAAGGGCCCAGGGGGCTTGGGGACCCTTGCAGGGCGGTCTCCGGCCGAATCCGGTCCCTGAGGTCAAGCACCAATCGCTGGGCGGTTTTGGGCCCTATCCCTTTGATTCGCTGAATTTCATGAACCGCCCCACGACGGATGGAGTCTTCCAAATCCGAGGGGGAGGCATAACTCAAAATGGTGCGGGCCGATTGTGGTCCTATGCCCTGAACAGATATTAAGTGTTGGAACATTGATTTTTCGAGAGCGTCTGCAAAGCCAAAAAGCAAATGCGCATCTTCCCGAATGCTCATGTGGGTCAGCACCTTGCACGTACCGGTCTCGGGTAATTTACCATAGGTGTTCAGGGAGATGTGCACCTCGTAGCCCACCCCGCCAACCTGCAGAATCAGCAAGGTCGGAGTTTTGAGCGCGATATCGCCTTCAAGGAATGCAATCATGGGACGAGCAATTTGCCCGCAAACATACGATTTTTGGCATAATTTGGGGTCCAATGCGGCATAAAACCTGCCTTATCCCTTATTTTGACCGCATGAAAAGCAACAGAATTGCAGGAATCGCCGCTTTGCTCTTGGGGGCCCTCCTTTTCTTGTCCTTCCCTGCCTTGGCGAATGCCCCTACGGTTGCCCACGAGGTCCGTGCCTGGTCGGTGGTTCCGCCGCTTGTGGCTATTGTTATGGCTTTGGTATTGAGGGAGGTGTATTTGTCGTTGTTGCTGGCCGTCCTGAGCGGGGCATGGATCCTGGCCGCCGAGCATTATGGGGTGATTAATGGTCTGATAATAGGGTTGTTACGGGTTATTGATACCTATATCATGAAGGCTCTTTGGGACAAAGATCATTTGTCTGTTATTGTGTTTTCAATGTTGATCGGCGGCATGGTCGCGCTCTTGTCTCGGAACGGGGGGATGCAAGGCGTGGTCCACTATTTGACACGTTGGGCCAAGGACGCAAGGTCAGGGCAATGGGTTACTTGGTTGTTGGGGATCGTTATTTTTTTTGATGATTATGCCAATACCCTCTTGGTGGGCAACACCATGAGGCCGGTGACGGACCGTCTGCGTATTTCCAGGGCCAAATTGGCGTATTTGGTGGACGCTACGGCAGCCCCTGTCGCCTCCGTTGCCTTTATTTCCACATGGATAGGGGCCGAATTGGGGTATATTCAAGGAGGCTTGGACAAAATTGGGGTGCTCAACATGTCGGCTTACCAGGTATTCATGGCCTCGGTGCCCTATTCGTTTTATGCTTGGTTGACGATTGCCTTCATGGCGATGGTGATCTACCGCCAAAGGGATTTTGGGCCTATGCTCAGCTCCGAGCGTCGTGCACGTCAGCATGGCGTTGGGAGTAGTTCTGAAGCGGTTTCTCAGGAAGCGAACGCCGAATTTGAAATGAAAGCGGGCATAAGCCCCAAGGCCTACCGGGCCATCGTTCCTGTCCTCACCGTGGTAGTTGGCGTCGTGGCAGGACTGCTGGCGACCGGTTGGGATGCTGCGCTGTGGTCGGATGCTTCCAAAGGACTTACGGTGAAATTGTCCGGAATCGTGGGCGGTGCGGATTCTTTTAAGTCGTTGCTATACGGCTCTTTTGTAGGATGTTGTGTAGCCTTGATGCTCTCCGTGAATCCTCGTAACCTGACGTTGAACGAAGCGGTGGACGCCTTGCTTCACGGATTCAAAACGATGTTACCGGCGACGCTTATTCTGGTCCTGGCCTGGTCCTTGGCCTCGTTGACCGAGGAGATGCATACCGCAGATTTTATTAGCCGGGCTTTGGTATCCCTGGAATGGTCGGCCCGATTATTGCCTGCTTTGGCTTTTGTTATGGCGGGTTTAGTCGCTTTCAGCACGGGGACCAGTTGGGGGACTATGGCCATCTTGTACCCTTTGCTTTTGCCGGCGGGTTGGGAATGGATCGGTCAAGCAGGGATTTCTCCGGAGACCTCTTTGATGCTTTTCTATCAGTTGGTGAGTGCGGTTTTGGCGGGTTCTGTGCTGGGGGATCATTGTTCACCCATCTCCGACACCACCATCATGAGCTCTTTGGCCTCCTCTTGCAACCATTTGGAGCATGTCCGGACGCAGATGCCCTATGCCTTGTTGGTGGGACTGGTTTCGATCTTTGTGTGCTCTATTCCCGCTGCTTACGAGGTCTCTTTGTGGATCGTTTATCCCGTAAGTCTTGCTTTGTTTTGGTGGGTCCTTGGGCGTTGGGGGAAAGGAGCTGAGGCTTAATTTTGGGCCACGCTAAACGAACAAGAATCTGCGATAAGCAATCTTCGCTTGGAGCATAAGGAATTCCCTGATCTTGTTGAATAACGATTAAAACCTAAACCTTGTCCATCCAAGTTGATCAATTAAGTCGCCTCTACGGCAGTCAAAAAGCGGTGGACGGCTTGAACTTCCAAATTCCCGGCGGTCAGGTTGTGGGTTTGCTCGGTCCCAACGGTGCGGGTAAGTCAACCACCATGAAGATGTTGACTTCGTACCTGGCACCCAGTTCAGGGAAGGCCAGGATTTGTGGTCACGATGTGGTGGAAAACGCATTGGAATCCAGACGTATGTTGGGCTACCTCCCGGAAAGTAATCCCTTGTACACCGACATGTATGTGCGGGAATACCTTCTTTCGGTTGCAGCCTATTACCGCTTGGACCAAGCGCGCAATCGGGTTGAGCGAATGATTGAACAAACAGGCTTGGGCCCCGAAGCCCACAAACGAATAGGCCAACTCTCCAAAGGGTATCGTCAACGAGTGGGCCTTGCACAGGCGTTGGTTCATGATCCCAAGGTGCTCATCTTGGATGAACCCACCTCGGGCCTGGATCCCAACCAACTGGTCGGCATTCGGGAATTGATCGTGGGTCTGGCATCGGACAAGACGGTGCTCCTGAGTACCCATATTATGCAGGAGGTGGAGGCCATGTGCCAGCGCGTGATGATTATTCATCAAGGTCGTCTGGTGGCTGATGATACCATGGCGGCACTCAAGGCCCATGCGGGAAGGGTACGCCTGGAGTTGGAATGGGATCAAGAGCCCAACTGGGCGGCCTTGAAGCAAATTCCTGGCATTGCCTCGGTTGACCCACGCGATTCCCGTGCTGCGGTGGTGGAGGCGGCCGATGAGAAGGACCTTCGAAGCGTTTTGTTCGATTGGTCGGTTCAGGAAGGGCTCCGCGTCCTGCGCATGGAGGTCCCTGCCGGCCGTAATCTGGAGGCCGTTTTCCGTGAATTGACCCGAACCATTCCAGGGGGACAGGCAGCCTCCTCTCATCAATCCAAAGCATCCTGATATGTGGGCGGTCTTGCGTAGAGAATGGAATGGATTCTTGAACAGCCTGGTGGCGTATATCGCCATGGTGGTTTTTCTGTTGATTACCGGTTTATTCATTTGGGTTTTTCCGGATTATTCTATTTTGGAATTTGGATACGCGCAGTTGGATCAGCTCTTCGTAATCGGTCCTTGGGTTTTGATGTTTCTGGTTCCGGCGGTGACCATGCGTTTTTTTTCGGAAGAGAAGCGAAGCGGGACCGCAGAGTTGTTGTTTACCAGGCCGCTTAGCGATTGGTCCATTGTGACCGGAAAGTTTTTGGCAGGGTGGGCCCTGGTAGCGTTCAGCGTTTTGCCAACCCTGTGTTATGTCTTTGCATTGTACATGTTAGCCGAACCCACGGGCAATATCGACAGCGGCGGTATCGCAGGCTCGTATTTGGGGTTGATGTTGTTGGGGGGTGTATTTGTGGGCATCGGAACCTGGGCTTCGGCCGTCACGGATCATCCGGTGGTTTCCTTTGTTTTGGGCGTTTTTGTATGCTTTTTTATGTATGCGGCCTTCGATTCATTGCGCTTTCTGCCTTTATCCAACACCACCCTCTTGGTCTTGGAGCAGCTGGGTATAGGGGCACATTTTGAAAGCATGAGCAAAGGGGTGATTGATTTTAGAGATTTGGTGTATTTTGTTACAGTGACCCTGTTTTTCTTTTTCTGGACGAGAACGAACCTTCAAAGCAGAACATGGTGAATCAATATTCACTGCGTTTTCAGTCCTATTTGAGGCTTGTCTTGGTTTTGGGCGCCTTGATTTTGATCAATGTGTTGGCGTCTTTTCAAAATTGGAGATTGGATTTGACGGCAGAGCAACGTTATTCCCTGCACCCCAACACCAGAGCCTTGATGGCAGGGCTCAAGGACGTGGTCTTTGTGAGGGTGTATTTGGAAGGGGATTTCCCCCCGGGTTTTCGCAAATTGCGTAACACGACCGAGGATTTACTCCGGCAAATGCGCCGTGAATCAGGGGGGAAATTGGAATTTGAATTTACCGACCCTTCGGCCCAAGCGGACCGCAAAAGCACCAACGAGCTCTTTGAGCAATTGTACAAACAAGGTCTTCAACCAACGGATTTGCAGGTGCGGGGGGAAGATAATTCCATGAGTCGGCAGGTTATTTGGCCGGGGGCCATGGTGTATTACCGTGGTCAAGAGAAGTCCGCTAACTTTTTATTAGGAGGTAGCCCCGGTGCTACGCCGATGCAGATTTTGAACGCCTCGGAAGAAAACCTGGAATTTGCCTTGGTGGATGCGATTGACAAAATTGTTCGCATGAAGAAATCCAAAATTGCCTTCACCGAGGGACACGGGGAATTGGAGCCGGCGATGGTATCGGATATTGCCAAAACACTCAGTGAACATTATTCAGTATCACGCTACGATTTGAACAGGGTGGAGGCGGTGCCCGAAGACGTGGACATGCTGGTAATCGCCAAGCCTTCGGCCTATTTCAGCGATTGGACTCGATACAAACTGGATCATTTTGTGATGCGTGGTGGGAGAATTCTATGGTGTTTGGAGGGGGTTGGTGCCTCCATGGATTCCATGGGTCAAGAAAACGCCTTCATGGCCATGCCGGTGGAGTCGGGTCTTGAAGACTTGTTGTTTCGGTACGGAATCCGGGTGAATGCCAATTTGATTCAAGATTTCCGAGCCGCGCCTATTCCGGTGGTTTACGGCTCCATGGGTGGTCAACCGCAGACCAAGTTATTTCCGTGGTATTACTTCCCCTTGGTTTTGGGTGATGGTCAACATCCTTTGTCGCGGAATTTGGATCCAATTTTGCTTCGGTTTGT
>VHBD01000109.1 GCA_016872125.1 Sphingomonadales bacterium | reverse complement strand
TGTCGAAGGGTACATTACCTTAGCACCGATTTATCGACCGCAGAAGGATGCGAGGCTATGGCGCAATGGGTGCAATCGAGCGCGGTCAAAGTGGATATGTTGGTGCATAATGCGGGATCTTTTGTTTCGGATTCCATCTTGAATGCCCCCGATAAGCAAATGGAGAGGCTCATGGCGCTGAATGTGTACAGCGCTTATCGCTTGAGCAGGTCATTGCATCCGATGTTATGCAAATCTCCAAGGCCTTATGTTTTCACCTTGTGTTCGGTGGCCTCACTCAAAGCCTATCCAGGGGGTGCATCGTATTGCATGAGCAAATTCGCTTTGTTAGGCTTGACCAAAATGCTGAGGGCCGAATGGTTAAGCGACGGTATCGCTGTTTCTGCCCTCTTGCCTGGGGCTGTCTTTACCGATTCATGGGCCGGCAGCCCCTGGCCTGAAGAACGTCTTATGCCGCCCAAGGACGTGGCAGAGGCCATTCTGCATGCTTACCAAGCTTCCTCAAGGACCGTCTTCGAGGAGATTATATTGCGTCCCCTGCAAGGGGATCTTGGATAGGTGGAAAGGCAAGGGTGATGTTAAAGTCGGCAAAATGTTCGAATCCAAAGCATTGCGAGACACGAAAGGTTATACCCTTCCTGAAGCGGGGGAGGCAGGTTGTGATGAAGCGGGACGCGGATGCCTTGCTGGGCCTGTGGTGGCCGCTGCCGTGATTTTGAATCCTGACCGCGATTGGTCGATGTTACGGGACTCCAAGAAACTCAATCAAAGTCAACGCGAATCCATGGCAGAACGTATCCGCGATGGTGCCCTGGCATGGGCTTTGGGATGTTGCAGCCCTCAGGAAATTGATCAATTGAATATCCTGCAAGCCAGCATACAGGCCATGCATCGAGCCCTCGACGGATTAAGTGTAACACCGAGCATCATCTTGGTGGACGGTAACCGATTTATCCCGTGGGGTAAGGTTCCGTACCGTTGCGAGATCCGAGGCGACGGTCGATTTTGCAGTGTTGCGGCTGCAGGAATTTTGGCCAAAACGCATAGGGATGCCCTCATGCTGGAGGCTCATCAGGCACATCCCCCTTACCAATGGAATCGAAACAAAGGATACCCAACCCAGGATCATCGACTTGCCCTGCAACAATGGGGCCCATCGCCATGGCATCGTTTAAGTTTTCGATTGCTTAACCCTGGCCAGGACAGCGATCTGTTTGAAAATTCGTAATCCCGCTTATTCAGCCCCGGCTTTCCGTTCGTCGGGGTCCAACAGACGCCTTAGGCTAATGGTCTCCCGGTGAACATCGCGAACATCGCGGGCGGGCGTTCCAAAATACGTTTTGCCACCCGGGATGGATTTGGTAACCCCGGATTGGCCAAGCACATTGGCGCCAGGGCCGATATCGATATCCTTTTGGACGCCTACCTGACCCCACAAACAAACCCCGTCGGCAATACGGGTTTTGCCGCCTACGCCGACTTGCGCCGCGATCAGGCAGTTCTTGCCCACCACAACCCCGTGACCCAAGTGGACCTGGTTATCCAATTTGCTCCCTTCGCCAAGAATGGTATCGCCCGATACTCCTTTGTCGATGGTACAGGCTGCGCCAATTTCAACCCGGTCGTGAATGATGACTCGGCCACAACTCAATAGCCTGTCATAATGCCCTTCTGGATGTTTTTTGTAATAGAAAGCATCAGCGCCAATCACCGTTCCCGCATGAATGACTACATGATCTCCAATGATGGTATCGGAGTAGATGACCACGTTGGGGTGGATCACGCAGTACTTCCCAATGCGAACACGATCTCCCAAGACCACGCCGTTCATCAGGACCGTGTCCTCTCCAAGACTCACCTCTTGACCCGCATGGTAGGTCCGGCCCATGGGATTGGAAAAAGGCTTATACCGACTTACCAAAGCATTGTATGCATCAAAAGGGCTTTCGCATAACAAAAGACATTTCCCCGCAGGACAGTCCACCCGTGCATTGATAAGGATGACGGTGGCCGGGGAGGCAAGGACTTTGGGGTAATATTTGGGATGGTCGTAGGTCAAATCACCGGGGACCACCTTGTGGATTTCGTTGATTCCGTGAATCATGAGAGCGGAATCCCCGATGATTTCGAGGCCTAAATCGGCGGCCAATTGGGGTATGGCGAGGGGTTCGGCTAAATGCATATTTTCAAGATTTGCTTCCAAAGATAAGTTGGTCTTGAATGTACTTTTGAAGCTCTATTCTTCACCGATATCCTTCCCCACTGATGGAAAACGCCCCTCTATTGAAGACCCCGCTCCATGCCGCCCATTTGGCGCTACAAGCCAAGATGGTTCCCTTCGCCGGCTTTGAAATGCCGGTGAGTTACAGCGGGATCAAAGCAGAACACGGGGCAGTCCGCAACGCATGCGGTCTTTTTGATGTATCGCATATGGGGGAGTTTATGGTGCGTGGGCCCGGGGCTTTGGCCTTCTTGGAGCGAGTGACGTCCAATCATGTGGCGGCTTTGTTTCCGGGCCGGGTTCAATATTCCTGCATGCCCAACGGCAAGGGTGGATTGATCGATGATTTGTTGGTGTATAACCTAGCCCCTGAATCCTATATGCTGGTGGTCAACGCCGGCAATCTCCACAAAGACTGGGAATGGCTCAACCAGCACCTGCCCCAAGACGGTTCGGTGTCCATGGTGGATCGTTCCGAATCCACCGCCCTCTTGGCGCTCCAAGGCCCCAAGACCCTGCAAGTCCTGCAACCACTCTGCGATGCGGATTTGTCCGGTTTGGCGTATTACCATTTCACCCATGCTTCGGTCGCCGGCATAGGTTCCGTTTTGGTCTCGGCCACGGGTTATACCGGGGCTGGAGGCTTTGGATTGTACGTAGAGGCGGAGCAGGCCGAGGTTTTGTGGAAGGCCTTGATGCAGGAGGGGGCCCCGCATGGTTTGGTCCCCTGTGGTTTGGGTTGCAGGGATACCCTTCGATTGGAAATGGGATTTTGTCTTTACGGTAACGATATTGACGAAGGAACTTCGGCGATTGAGGCCGGGTTGTCGTGGATTACCTCCTTCAAAAAAGACTTTATAGACCGAGAATATTGCTTGGAACAAAAGAAAAACGGACCGTCCAAACGTTTGGTAGGATTTGTTATGGAGGATCGTGGTATTCCACGGCAGGGTTATGTGCTGCGGGATTCCGGTGGTTTAGAAATTGGTCGAGTGACCTCCGGCTCGGAGTCCATATCCACCGGTCGCTACATTGGTATGGGGTATGTCCAAGCTGAATTTGCGGCGGTGGGCACGGCGATCTGGGTCGAAAACAGGGATCGGCTCCTCCAAGCCCGAACCGTTAAACCTCCATTTATTCCTTAAGCACAGCAAGCCTTGTTGTAATGGCTGAATCCTGCTTGGACTTACAGGTTTTCTTCACCCCCGAAGAAATAGGGAACACCTTCCAACCGAACACACGGGTGGTCGTCTTGGATGTATTGCGCGCTACATCAGCGATTTGCGCGGGTCTTCACGCCGGCATTGCCTGTTTTCGACCGGTTTTGACCACCGATGAAAGCCTGGCCTTGGCGGAACAGGGTTTTATTCCGGCCGCTGAACGCGGGGGCCTGCTGGCTCCAGGTTTTGAAGTCGGGAATTCACCCTTGGTTTTTTGTGAATCCCGTTTTCGGGGCACCAAGGTGGCCTTGACCACCACCAACGGAACACGGGCTTTGTTAGCCGCCAAGAAGGCTGGGGCCTCGGAGATTTTGGTGGGTTCCTTTTTGGGTTTGGAGGCCTTGACCCACGAACTTCAACGAAATCCCAGTCCCACAGTGCTGCTCTGTTCGGGGTGGCAAGGCAAATTTTCGTGGGAAGATACCTTGTTGGCCGGTGCCTTGGCCGAGGCGCTATCCGTTCATCATAATTTCGATTCCCATACGCAAGGGTCCAAGGGCCTCATAGGGTACCAAGCCGAGGACAATCGTGTGACGGCCGCGCGTTCGCTGTGGCAGCATCACCGCCATGACCTGCCCTCCGCGATGCGCTTATCCTCGCATTACCAACGCTTGGCCTCGACAGGCTTGGAGGAGGATATCGCTTTTTGTGCAGAGCTGAATGCTTGCCCTGTTTTTGGTCGTTTGGTTGGCGAAGATTTGGTCTTGGGTAATTAAGGTTGCAGCTTGGGGTTTTCGCGGTGACGCTGCTCATCCCGCTTTGTTTTTTTGGCGAGGCTTGTTTGCAGTTCTTGTTCTAAATCAATCCCGCATTGGTTGGCGAGGCAAAGCAAAACCCATAACACATCCGCCATTTCGGATCCCAATTGTTCGGCCGATTCTCCCTCCTTGAAGGACTGTTCGCCGTAGGTACGGGCCATGATTCGGGCCATTTCGCCGACTTCCTCCATGAGAATAGCGTTGTTGGTCAGTGGGTCAAAATACCGAATACCGTAGGTTTGTATCCAGTCATGGACCAGATTTTGGGCGTTTTGCAGACCTTGAGGCTGTCCAAAGAGGGGAGGTTGAGGCTTATCCATGGCTGGGCGTGGCTTGGTTGGGCTAAGGGAGTTGGGGGTCTTGGTCGTGGATGCTGGAGCGGCTTTCCATGGCGATAGTCACGGGTCCGTCGTTGAGCAAGGTAATTTGCATATCGGCCCCAAAGACCCCGGCCTGTATCCGCCCAGGCCACGCCTCTCGGCAGGTGGCGAGGAATTCCTGGTACAAGGGTTCGGCTATCGCCGGAGCTGCCGCTTTGCTGTATCCCGGGCGGTTGCCTTTGGCGGTATCAGCCATGAGGGTGAATTGGGAAACCACCAGGCATTCGCCTTGGATATCCTGCACCGAAAGATTCATTCGACCCTGCTCATCCTCAAAAATGCGAAGCCTAAGCATCTTCCCAACCAGGTAGTGGATATCCTCGCGGGTATCCTCCTGAGCGATGCCTACCAAAGCCAAAAGGCCAGGGCCAATGGAGGCATGGCTTCGTCCGTCGATGTGAACCTGGGCATAGCGCACCCTTTGTAACAACAAACGCATGGGGATTAGTTGTATTGATCGTCGTTGGTCAAAATGCTCAGGTACGAGACAAAGCGTTCGTGGTGGATTCGTTGGTCTTGAACCGCCAACTGAACGGCGCAATGCGGCTCATGGGTATGGCTGCAATTGGGATAACGGCAAGACTGGGCATGTTCCCGGATTTCGGGAAAGTGGTAAGCGATTTCGTAGGGTTCCAAATCCAAAATTCCCCATTCCTTGATTCCAGGGCTGTCGATAATCGCGGATCCTGTTCCCGTTTCGTAGAGGGTGGCGGTGGTGGTGGTGTGGGTTCCTTTGCGG